>CAZWJZ010000053.1:0-18623 GCA_964634665.1 uncultured bacterium
ACCTTGAGTTCCTTAGTTCTATTTACAGATGGTACAGATCGAGCTAGTCGAGTGAGTGAAAGCATAGCCTTGCAAGCAGTTCAAAGCCAACAAGCCAACACACTTATTCAAACCTTAGCTTTGGGTTCAGAAATTAATGAATTAAGCCTTAGAACCATAGGCAAAGATGGCTTTGAATATGCACAAAATACAGATGAAATAGCCGCTGCGTTTGAACGAGCTGCGGAGCGAATTCGTAAAGAAACACAAAGTTTTTATTTGGTTCGCTACTGCTCACCTCGGCGGGCAGGTATGCATCAGATAGGCGTAAGTATTCGCTATGACGGCATGACAGGTGGTTTCAGGCAGAACTTTAGCGCGGATGGGTTTGAAGCAGGCTGTGACCCTACTGAAGCACTAGGAGACTTACTGGCTCAACGAGTACCAAGTGTAACGCAAGCAGATGTACAAGCAAATAATGACGTAACGCAAGCACAACCACAAGCTGATGCTAGCAACACCCAAGTAGCAACAAGCAATACTGTTACAGAAGATGTAAACGGTCTTTTTGATGTGGTTTGCTTAAAAAATGAAACCCCTTGGGAAATCGCTTATGCTAACAAATGGGGTGAAAATGAAACTTACTACGAAGCAAAATTACAACCCAACTCAAGTAATGTACACCCATGGCCATTAAATGCTAAAAACCCATCCCCAAGCTTCATAGTGCGGTTCGACCAAGATTTTAGCACCACACTCGAGTACAAAGAGTTCTCTTTGAGTAAAAAACAATCAAGGCAACAAACCTGCGCTACAGGAAAGCAATATGTATTCAGGCGATTACCGGGTGAGCCAAAAGTTAACCTCTACGCACTCGAGTGATTTGCCTTTAAAAGGGGTGTTGCATCCGAAATGCTTTTGCGGCGGCTGTTGTTAGCAGCTACTCAAACATGTTAGCTAAGTGCAGCAAGAAGCTCATGAAAATCTTTATATACATGGGCTGTTAAGTCATAAAAATCTTTTGCTTCGTGTTCAGGTATGGCTATGCAGGTTGCGCCTGCGCTCACAGCAGCTATTGTTCCCGTAAGGCTATCTTCTATAACAAGGCAATTCTTAATATCTACGTTTAATGTTTCGGCTGCTAAAAGGTATATATCTGGGGCGGGTTTTGCGTTTGTTACATGTTCTGCGCTTATGCGTAAATCAAAGTGTTTAGCCCAGTCTTTATAAGCTAAGGTGGTTTCAATTATGCCTATGGTTGAGTTTGACACTATTGCTCTGGCTAGGTTTAAATTTACTACGGTTTCAATAAAATTTACTGCGCCAATCTGGTCTTTAACATCTTTTAGAAGACCTTTTACACTGGCTTCTATATCACTAACTAGGGTTTCAATGGTGGCGTTTAAATTGTAAGTTGTTTGCATGATTTCGGCTGATTTTTCTACCCTTATGCCTGTAAATTGCGCTTGAATATGTTTTTCTAGCGTTGCGCCATGTTTTTTTACTGTTTCTTGCTCAGCTATGCGCCACAAGCTTTCAGAATCAACAAGTGTGCCATCCATATCAAAAAGAATTGCTTCAAAGTCAGTTAATTTCATTTTTCATCCTTAAGTAATTAAGTGATTCTATTAAGGCCTCATTAGTATCTTGACCATAGCCGCCAGATTTAACTAGGCCACCAATTTCTAAAATAGCAGGACCGTCAAAGCCGTTGCGCCTAAGCGTTTCACAAAGTGCTAAATAATCAAGATTTCCTTTACCTAAAGGCCAGTGGTAATTCACGTCTGGTAAAGGTGTATCAGATACATGCAGCATTATCATATTAGGAATAAGTTCTTCAAACGCTGTAAAGTCTTCAACTGAAGTATGGTTTATATCCCAAACTAAACCTAATCCAGGAACAGCGTCAAGCGTAGCTTTGCAAAGCGCAGGTGAGCTAAACAAACCAATACGACGCTCATTAGGCTCAAATGCAAAACGAAACTCATGCTGCTTAGCAATGCGAACAGCCTCTTTAAATTGCTCTAACAGAGAAAACTCGAGTTCTTCAAAACTCTGGCCATTCACTCGGGTTAGAGGTGCTAAATGCCAATGAACATAGGCGCAAGGTAGTGCGATTATAGCTGGAAGATTTGCCTTTAATACTTCAATGGGCGTTAAGCCAGATGTGGTTTTGCCTTGCCTATCAATGAAAATAAGAATTTCCATGACGCTAGTAATCTGGGCATCTTTTAAGGCTTCTGAAATAGCTTCAAAAGAGCCTCCTAGGATGCTTTCTGAAAGTCCAGTTTCTTTACCTTGAAATTGCAAGCTAGCAAAGCCTGTTTGCCTAGCAAAGGCAATTTCATCTAGGGTAGGTCGCCAATTGTTTGCAAAGAACCTGCCATTCATGCCTATTTTAAGATTCGACATTTAGGCCTTAAACATGTTTACTAAGCGTTCATACTCAACAACTCGAGCTTCTGCCACTGCTAAACTATGTTTCCAGAATGCAACGTCTTCAATGTCAATACCAAAGCTTGTCGCTAGTGTTTTAGCATCTGCCATGCCTGTTGTGGAGAGTAAACTGTTATAGCGCTCCTGAAAGCCAGCTGCTTGTTTTTTATATTCAGCATATAAACCAATACCAAACAAATACCCAAAGGTATAAGGGTAGTTATAAAAACTACGCGTCGTGCTGTAATAGTGACCTTTATGAGCCCACATTAAAGGATGCCGTTCAGTAGGATTAAGCGCATCGCCATAGCTTTGCGCTTGTGCATCAAGCATAATACTTTTAAGTTCAGATACCGAAAGCTCCCGTTCTTGGCGTTTCTCAAGCACGGTTCGTTCAAATAAAAAGCGTGAATAGATATCAATCACAAGCTGACTATTACCCAATAAATCTTGCTCTAAAATGGCTAATTTCTCCTCATCAGAGGCACGCTCGAGCATTTCATTAACCACAATGGTTTCGCAAAAAATACTCGCAGTTTCAGCTAACGTCATAGGGGTAGATCTTTGGCTGCTTGTTCTATTTGCTTTGAACAACTGCTCATTATGAAAACCATGCCCAAGCTCATGAGCAAGGGTAAAAATATCATCAAGGGTATACCCATAATTAAGCATAATCCGAGATTCTTTACGCCCTGGCACAGACATGCAAAACGCGCCATTACGCTTACCCTTACGAGGTGGCACATCCAGCCAATTTTGCTCAAAGGCACGCGCAGCATAATCAGCTAATTCTTGCGAATAAAGTGCAAACGTTTCACAAATAAAAGCTTTAGCTTCGTCCCAAGGATAATGCTTAGGTTCAGCTACAGAAATGGGTGCCTGCAAGTCATACCAAGCAAGCGTATCTTTACATAAGGCTTTAGCCTTAGCCTTAAAGTAACGTCTAAACCAAGGAAAACTATCCCGACAAGCAGCCTGCATAGCTTTTAGACTTTCAAGACTAATATTATTTTGAAAAACAGCCTGCTCTAAAACACTATTCCAACCCCGAGATAACATAAGGGTATTCATTTGACCCTTAATGCTATTCATGGCAGCAGCAAACGAAAGAACATGCGATTCAAGCAACTCGAGTTCTTTTTGATAAGCTAATTTACGAATCTGTGCATCAGGGTCAGCTTGCAGGTTTTTGAGTTCCGCAATACCGTAATCTTGAGCAGCCTGAGACCCAAACTTAACGTTAATAGTGATTTGGCTAATCAGGTCATTGTGTAACCTTGCAAATGCACCGCCACTAGTGTTATCTAAATCACTAATTAAGGCTTCAAGATCATCTGTTAAAAGATGTTCAGCGTTTAACTGTGATTTGTAAAGCGCAAATTCATGCTCAGCGGCAAGGCTAGAAGCAGCCATAAGATCAGCTAAAGATAGACGTGCAAGCCAAGCAGAAAAACGCTTTGACAAGGTAGAAAACACAGTCGAGCTAGTCAAAAGATCAGACATTTCAGCTTTGGCAGCATCATTAAAACTATCAACCGAGTTAAAGCCATTTAGAAAAGAACGCAGGTCAGCAAGCTCATCTGACAAACTGTTAATCTTAAGCAAAACTTCTTCAAAAATGGCTACAAGCTCTATATTAAGCTCGAGCTTTTCGCCAGAGATTATGTTCTGGTCGTCCATGAACTTTTTTAGCTTTGCTAAGTTTGTTTTACTTTGGGCTTTAGCGGCTTGATAATCGGGGGCTTCTAATCCTGCAAAAATACTGCTTAATTGCCAGTAGGGCAAGGTTTCTACGCTAGACATGAGGATAGTGTATCAGGAACTCAAGGACTAAGGTGCGCTAGCTAAATGGGTCTAAAAAATAAGTTTTAGAGCTAGTCAGTTTCTCTAAGAATAAGCCCAGTAGTACTTACGCTTAGTTCGTAGCTCTCATCTGCTTCTAAAAGCTGAAAACTAGCTGAGCCATAGTCAGCATCAATTATTAAACCTAAAGGCTTAAATACTTGCTCAGCATCAAAAAGATCAAGATTGCGATTTGCCTCTAAACTGTAAACCGTTCTTGCTTGGGTTTGCTCATCATCAAGCGAAACATAACGACCAGCTACTCGGTCTAATTCAAACAAGGTTCTGAAGCCCAAAAGACTTGCGTAAGGATGCCACTTAATTATTTTTGCATCGATATAAAGCTGGTCTCCTGCAATGTCAAAACGTTTACTCGAGCCGTCCCCAAAACGCAAGTCAACTTGATAGCGTTGCTCAGCTAATTCCGTTGCGCTAATGGTTGCCACGTATTGCTCAAACGTTAAAGCCTTATAACCCCAAGTTGCTACATTCAGAAGACTAACAAGAGCAGCAAGTAGCAAAAAGAGAAAGCTAAAACCAATCCTACTAACAGCCCCCCAAAGTTTCTTATTTTTAAATGCCTTAAGCGAATAACTAATTAAAGTCACAGCTATAAGTACAAAAAATATTGAGATAATCCAAAGGTAAGCAAGATTAGGCATTATGGTTAAGTATAAAGCCTTAAGACTCAAAATTCTAATACAGCTCAAAAATAGAAAACTATGTTCATACCTAACTAAGCTTCAAAAACAAACCGTTACAATACCCTTTATGCAAGAAGGATTTAAGTTCGATATTCATACCGAAAGAGGCCAAGCTCGAGCTGCTTCTTATGAGACACCTCATGGCACTATTGAGACGCCTGCATTTGTGGGGGTTGGTACACAAGCTAGTATTAAGTCGCTGGTTCCAGAGCAGGTTCGTGCTGCAGGTACACAAGTTATTTTTGCGAATACCTATCACCTTTATTTGCGACCAGGTCAAGAGATTGTAAAGGCGCATGGTGGGGTGCATAAGTTTATGCATTGGGATGCACCTATACTCACAGATTCAGGGGGCTTTCAGGTATTTAGTCTAGGTGCAGGCATAGAGCATGGAGTTGGTAAAGTAGCCAATATTTTCCCCGAAGAAGAAGGCGGTATTTTAGCTAAAAACACAACGCAAACACCAAAAGGAAAATCTTTAGTTAAAGTTAGTGAAGAAGAAGTGCGCTTCAGAAGCCATATTGATGGTAGTGAACATATTTTTACGCCAGAATCAAGCATCGCAATTCAACGTAATTTGGGTGCAGATATGATTTTAGCTTTTGATGAATGCACCAGCCCCCTTCATGACAAAACTTACACCAAAAAAAGTGCAGACCGAACGCATCGCTGGGCAGAACGCTGCCTACGCTATTTTCAAGAAACTGACCCTGTGCATGATTACGCACAAATGCTCTACGGAATAGTACAAGGAGGAGCCTTTCAAGACTTAAGAACCGAAAGCGCTCGAGTGATTGCTGCTATGCCCTTTGATGGCATGGCCATTGGGGGGAATTTGGGTAATACCTTTGAAGCCATGTACTCGGTGCTTGATTGGACCATAGCCGAGCTTCCCCGCGATAAACCAAGGCATTTGCTTGGCATTGGAGACATTCCTAGTATTTTTGAAGCCGTGGAGCGAGGGGTTGATACCTTTGACTGTGTCAGTCCAACGCGCAATGCGCGCAATGGTGGTTTACTAAAACGCTTTGATGATGACGGCAAACCCTTAGCTAAATTTCGCATAAACATGCGAAATGCTAAGTACGCAACAGATACTCGAGCTGTTGATGAAAATTGCAACTGCTACACTTGTCAAAACTACAGCCGTGCTTATTTAAGACATCTTATAAAAGCAGGTGAGCAGCTTGCGCACAGTCTAGCTACCATTCATAACTTGCATTTCATGGCTGAACTCATGAGAGAAATACGCAAAAGCCTAAAAGAAGATAGCTTTCAAGATTTAAAAAAAGACTGGCTCGAGTGGTGAGTGATTCCATCATGAACTTCTATTCCCTTCGAGAGTTTGCAATAAGGATGAGCTTGTTCATCTGCTTTCGCTAAGCAAATTCACGATTAAGATAGTCAAAAGTTTTTTTCAATTAGATCTATGTTGGTTCCGTCTTGTGTTACCCAGCGAACAACGCCAATGCTGGGTACAAAATACAAATCAAGAATGGTTTGCGCGCCACTACTGGTAATGGTCTGTTGACGGATTTGCAAGGCGTTAAAGCGACCCGCTGGGGTGTTTATACCTCTTATGGCTAAGACTTCTGCTGAGAAGCTTAAGCTAAAATTAGGTAGACGGGTGCTGCTGGTCCATGTTTGCCCAACTTCAAGAGGTGGGGCAGGGTAGAAGGTTAAATAGGGTGTGTAGAGCAGGGTTTGCCCACCTGCTGAGGTACCAACAGAACGCACGCCACTAGCATCATAAATTAAGTAGTCTTCAGAAATGGGTGTCCCTTGTAAGTAGTGAACAAGCACTTGGGTGACTTCGCCAGCCACCTCTTTTGAAGATGAAAAGGTTTGCGTTTCACCATTGCTATAAGTCCAAGACAAGCCATCACGAACAGGATAATAAGCTTCCTGAGCAAAACCTGAAGTGTATAAAAGTAATAAAGCAAAACCAATTAAAAGATGTTTAAGCATTAAGTAAAAATCCTGACTAGAGCATAGTTGCTTTTAAAAGCTGCTGCTATTTTAACTTTCTTAGCTTAAGCAAAGCCAAGCGTTTAATGTGAAGTAATTGATACTTGCAAGCTTCATCAAACAATAATTATCAACCAATTTGCTATTCACCCAGCTAAAAGCTCGAGTATCTCATTTATTTTGGGTTCATTAAAGAAGTGGTTTTTCGCTGAGTTTCAGAGCTTGTTATTCAGCTATGGTAATAATTTTGGGGGTTCTTTAGAGTAGCTTTCAATGAGGTAACAAAGTAAATCTAGACACTAATTTTAGCTAAGCTTGACGTGAATTAGGCTCTGCGCATAGACTTAGATTATGAATTTGTTTCTTGGCAGTCTTTTACGACATTGAAGCTGCTTGTTTTATTGTTTTGCCCTTCACTTTAAACTAAAAACGAAATTGGAGTAAATCATGGCTAAAATTACGCCTGTCAGTGGCTTTCCTGAGTGGTTACCTGAACAAAAATTAATAGAGCAATTCTTTTTAGATACGATTCGTAAGAAATTTGAACTGTATGGCTTTACACCCATAGAACCCCGTTCTATTGAACCGCTAGATGTACTGTTAAGCAAAGGGGATGACAAAGAAATATATACCTTAAGGCGCTTGCATGAAGAAGACCCAAGCGCAGCGGCAGACTTTGGGCTTCACTTTGGGCTTCACTTTGACCTAACCGTGCCCTTTGCTCGCTACGTACAGCAATTCAGAGGAAACCTCATTTTCCCTTTTAAACGCTACCAGATACAAAAATCTTGGCGAGGAGAACGCCCTCAAGAAGGACGCTACCGAGAGTTCTACCAAGCAGATATTGATGTCATAAATGAAGGAACGCTCCCCATCTCTTACGATGCGGAGTTTCCGCACCTCATTCATGACATTATTTCAAGCTTGCCAACGCCACCCGTGCAAATACGCGTGAACAACCGCAAAATACTCACTGGTTTCTACAATGCTTTAGGCATAGAAGATGTAGGCGCGGTTCTAAGAATCATTGACAAAATAGACAAAATAGGTGCAAAAGCAGTACTCGAGCAACTCCAAAATGAGTTAAATCTCAGTGAAGAAAATGCCCTGCTTTGCTTAACCATTGGTCAAATAAAATCGTCAGATACCTCTTTTGTAAAGCAAGTCAAAGCGCTAGGCAAAAGCCACCCTGTACTAGAAGAAGGACTAGCAGAACTCGAGTTTGTGGTGGCTGCTTCTCAGAATCTGCCGGAGGGTACGTTGCTTGCTGATCTTAGTTTAGCTAGGGGGCTTGATTACTATACAGGCACGGTTTATGAATGTAATTTTGTTGGGCATGAAGCGTTAGGTTCGATTTGTGGGGGTGGTCGTTACGATAATTTGGCAAGTGAAGGTAAAGTTAAGCTTCCGGGTATAGGTATTTCTTTTGGTGTTACGCGTATGCTTGGTTATTTGTTTGGTCGTGACATGTTAAAAGCAAATAAATCTACGCCCGTAACGGTTCTTATTGCCTTAGCTAAAGAGGAAGATAGGCTTGAAGCGGTTCAAATAGCCAATATTTTACGTTCTCGAGGTATTTCGACAGATGTAAGTCACGCTGCTCAAAAGTTTGGTAAGCAAATTCGTTCTGCTGAACGTAGGGGCATTCCTTATGTTTGGTTTTTTACTGCGGGTGATGCTGATTCACATGAATTAAAAGATATTCGTTCTGGTGAGCAGGTAAAAGTCGACGCTACACAATGGAGGCCAGAAGAGGAGGATGTTCGTTTAGATGTGAAGCTTCAAGATATTGAACAGGAAATGGTGCAAGAGGATATTTCGTTAACATCTAACGATGTTGGAAAAGTATCGACGCGAACGATAGATTTGGAAAAAATATTGAAAGAAAATTAACTTGAACTGTTTTGCAAAAGACCAATATTAATTCATGATTTTTGGTCTAAACTTTTAGTTCATTTATACATAGGTCTTTTCCAAGGGTAGAAGAAAACTTTGAAGTTATTAACGTTGAGCAACAACTTGAGATTTCCAGTTTGTATTCTGGAATAGAAAAATGCCGAAGGCCCCAACAGTCTTCGGCGTGCGATGTGGAACAAGAGGAGGGGTAAAATAAGGAGGTTTGTTCCGCTTAATAATAGTGTTAAATAAATAGGGTTTTGTGGGGTGGGGCGCTTTGGAGTAGCGCCCCTTTTGTTTTAGATGTTTACTTAATCCACTCTGAACCAAGTGTCCAGATTATGGTTTCTAAACCACCGTTTTTCAGGTAAGACGCCATGCCGTATTTACCACTTGGTGAGGCAATGCTGTACTGTGAATCGGTGTTGTGTTGAGCAATGGGGATGCTTAAGTTAGCGTTGTAAGCGGTTCTTAATTCAATGTATTTGTTGCTACTATCGAATAGGTAGAGTCCGTCTACTTTGCTTCGTCCGCCTAAGTGACCCCAGCCTAAGTTGGCTACGTTAGTGCTTGCACCTGTGACTACGTTGACGAGTTTTGAGGTTTGCGTAATCATGTGGGGTTCACCTTTGAACATGAAGAAGTCTGCGTGCTCACCTACGCTGAGTAGGGTTTGGGGTGTGTTGCTTAGGCTTTGATTGTAAGCAACGATTGGGCGCATGTACTGCCGATCACCTGTTTTGCTGAATGCGGTCCAGTTTTTGAGGTTGTAGAGGCCGTATTGTCCTGTTGGGTCGGTTGTGAACCAGTCTATGGCTCTACTACCTTGTTCGGTCCATTGGTTAGTTTTTCTCATTGATGAGATTACGCTGCGGGTTTCGCGGTTTAGTAGCACGGCTACATGGTCGTTACCTTGTTTAACAACGACAGGAATGACTTTATCGTCGTAAGATTGCGAGCCTTCGTAACTACCAATGCTTACCTCATCAGTGCTGCGACCTTGATAGTTTGCAAAGTCGAAGATCACTTCATGACGACCGTTTAAGTCTATCTCTACAATGCGTGTATCTTTTGTGCTGGCAATAATTTTTGGTGTTTCGTAGAGGAACATGGCTTCTTGAAAATTGATGCTTAAGCTTAAAACTTTTTCGGTTTTGTTAAGAACATCTATGACTGATAGAGGGTACATTCTTAAGGCTAGAACAGTTTTGCCATCTGTACTTTCGTAGAAACGGTTGCTTTTTGGATAAGGGGAGGCTGAGCCGTTGGCGTCAATGCGAGGTAAACCCATATAGCTGATGTTGTTACGAATTGTGCTTTGCCAAGGAGCTAGACCTAAGTCTTGTAGAACAACGCTTGGTCTACGAATGCTTGTGAAGTTTAGCTCGGTTGACCACATGCCTAAGGCGTTATCTGCGTTAGGTGGGGGTGTTGGTTCTGGTTCAGGCTTTGGTTCGGTAGTTTGAGCTGAAGTGAAGCTTACGCTTGCATTTTTTACAATAAAGCCACCCGTTGCAACATGCTTGAAGACAAGTGTGTTAGTTCCTTTTTGCCACCAGTTGACAGGAATATCTAGTGAAATGTCCATGGTTTTGCTGTCGTTGCCACCTTGGCCTTGATTGCCAAACAGAATGAAGGGGCCGTTTCCGTTGATGTAAAGTTCGCCTTCGTTTGGGTTGTCGGGGTCTTCAACGTTGAGAGTTAGGGTTGCAGTTGAGGCGGCTTGGGGTTTGTCAGCATCAACTTTAACTGCGCGCTCTGCGTTGTTAAACATAAATAAGGGAAAGTCTTGGCTGGGTACTTCTGTAGGTATAGGTGCTGGTGTTGGTTCAGGCTGGGGCGTTGGAGCTGGCTCTGGTGTTGGTTCAGGCTGGGGCGTTGGAGCTGGCTCTGGTGTTGGTTCAGGCTGGGGCGTTGGAGCTGGCTCTGGTTGAGGGGTGGGTTGCTCTGGTTGGGGAGTTGGCTCTGGTTGGGGAGTTGGTTCTGGTTGGGGAGTTGGTTCTGGTTGAGGAGTTGGTTCTGGTTGAGGACTTGAATCGCTACCTTGTTCTGGAACGGGAGCTAAGTCGGGTTCTGATACTGTTTTTTCACTCAACTGAAAGCTACCTTGTTCTATTTTAAAACCATCGCCCGCTAATCTAACAAAGCGCAACTGATTCTCAAATTCTTGAAACCAAGTAGCAGGTAAGTCCCACTTAAGACCAATAGAAAGATCATTATTTTCAGCAGTTGCAAGCCCAGAAAAAAGACTTAGCGGGCCCTGGTCATTTATATATAAAGAACCCTCAGACATACGGTCAGCATCAAACATACTAAACTCGAGTGTGACTGATTTAGCTTCGTTTAGCTTGCTTATATCAAAGTTGTAAGTTGCTTCTGAGCCTCGTGTTTTGAGGTCTATATTCAGATTATTGAGTTCTGTTCTTGTGAATTTGCTTTGCGGACTTACGTCTGCATTGTTAGTTGGTGTGGTTGATTGACCACATGCGGTTAGTACTAAGATAGTGAGCAAGAAAAGTAGACTTAAGGGTCTAGCTTTCAAGCCGGGGAACATAGTTATACACATCGCAAAAGACTCCTATATGTTCGTCGGACCTGGGTAGGTCATATTTAATTGTGAGCTTTTGGGGTAATTTGGGGTACGCCCTTAGCCGGTTGCGCCACTTGCTCGTTCTGTTTCAGGCGCCCAATTTAGCGAAACAGAAGTCAATGCATCTAAGAGATTAGGAACAGTGTTCCATATACGTACTGTAAAGGGTTATAACGACGACGTTGGGGATTTAACGCTATGCAGTACGAATCGTCTTGAAAAGAAGTTTACAAGCTGGGGTATTACAAAAAAATCATTTTTGAATCTTAGGATATGTTTTTGCTTTTTAGCTTGCCGTTTTTCAAAATGCACTTTAGGATGTTTTCCTTTTGAGGAAGGGTAATTTTGAAGCTCTGCTTTGGGTTCTGAATGCTCATAGCGAACAATTGATTCTTGCTTTGGTTTGTTACACTTGCGTCATTATGCATAAAGATATTCAAGATATTCAATTAACCTTAGAGTCACGTGGTTATGTGGCTGAGCGAGATATTGCTACGGCTATTCATTTGGCCAAAGCGTTGCAGCGTCCTTTACTGGTTGAGGGGCCTGCGGGGGTTGGTAAAACCGAAATAGCCAAAGTGATGGCTGACATTCAAGCTGCTGAGCTTATTCGCTTGCAGTGTTATGAAGGTCTAGATGCTAGCTCAGCTATTTATGAGTGGAATTATCAAAAGCAACTTTTGCATATTCGTATGCAAGAAGGCTCAAAAGATGCCTTAGCTTCTTTAGAAGCTGAGATTTTTAGTGAAGCTTTTTTGCTGTCACGCCCTCTTCTAAAAGCAATTCAGTCTGAAACACCTTCTGTGTTACTTATAGATGAAGTCGATAGGGCAGATGAAGCGTTTGAAGCCTTTTTACTAGAACTCCTGTCAGACTGGCAGGTATCAATTCCTGAACTAGGTACGCTCTCTGCTAAGCATCCACCTTATACAGTTTTAACCTCTAACCGCACTCGAGAGTTATCTGATGCACTTCGTCGTCGTTGTTTGTACTTATGGGTAGATTACCCGTCATTTGCTAAAGAGCTGCAGATTATAAAAGCAAAAGTACCCACAGCAAGTGAAGAGTTAAGTGCAAAAATAACAGCTTTAGTTCAGCTGCTTAGGCGCTTGCCTTTAGAAAAAACCCCGGGGGTAGCAGAAAGCCTAGACTGGGCAACAGCCTTAGTCATGCTAAACCGTGACAAACTCGAGCCTGAGAGTTTGGAGTCGACGATTAGTGTTTTGCTTAAGCATTATGAAGATCAGAAGCGTTATAAATCTAAGTGGTTACCTGCTTTGGTTCAGGCTTTAGACGTTTTAAAGCCGGGTTCTGAAGAAGAGTGGATGGATCAAGCTTGGCAGCAGCTTGCGGGTTCTTAACTAAATTGCTTACGGTTGTAATAGTTTCGTAACTTCTTTTTTCTAAATTGATAAGCATTGGTGCTGCCCCTATTTTTGATGGGTGTGCTCTTCTGAGGGCTTTAGTTTAGGAGAAGATAGATGTTGCGTTCACTTACTCATTTTTATGAAAGGAGAGCCGAAAAGCCAAAAAAAAGGTTTAGAGTAAAACAGGTTCTAAGTAACTTTTTTGTGCAGATTGCTTTTTTCATAAGTTTTTTATGTGTAGGTGCAAGTGTTATTTTTGCTATTGCTCAAAGTCATTATATAAGCAAAAGTTTGCTTGATCAAAAACTGCTTGAAGCTTCGCTTACTGCTCAGGGTTTAGCTCGGGAGAGTCTTAGTTCGGTGCAGTTAAAAGAATATACAAGTCTTGATCAAACGCTGTATAATTTTTTGAAAACAAGTCAAGCAAATTCGGTAGCAGTTGTTAGTACTGAGGGTGAACTCATAAAAGGGCTTAGGCGGCAAGGAGATGAACTGGTTCCTTTAGTTCCTGTGGCTTTCGTTTCTGATTATAGTTTAGAAGCTAAACAAATCGTTACTGACTCTGCTATTAAAGTATGGCAACCCATACTTAATAAAGGCTTAGTTTTTGCTACTGTGTATCTTGAATTAGATACTCAGTTGTTACAGATACTAAATAAGCATATTTGGCAAAGAACCATGTTTATTATGATCTTTGGTCTTCTATTTGGTCTGACTGTACTGTTTATGTTTCTGTTTAGACCTATGAAGGCACTAGCTCTAAGTACTCAGTTTGCTTTAAAGCTCAACTCTAATAAAGGTGAAGTACTTGCTCTAAAGAAGCTCCCAAGTCAATTTCAGAGCCTTGTGGATAGTCTCAACTCTGCTTCTCAGAGCTTAGCTCAAGCGAGTATTGAGAAGAATCAACTAATGGCTTCGCTAAACGCTATTTTTGAGTATTCGGTTGACGCTATCGTAGTAATTGATCGAGCATTAAACATTCGTCGTTTCAACAAAGCTGCAGAAGAGATATTTGGCTACCAAGCTACTGAAATGATTGGGCAGCCTCTACAACTCTTAAGCCCCGTATCTATTAGTTTAGAAATGCGCGAAGAAATGGGTGCAACTCGAAATATTAGGGTTCCCGCTATACACAAGAATGGGCAAGCCATCTTACTTGAAGTTTCAGATAACGAAATTGAGCTTGACGGTGAACGCCTATTTATATCCTTTATGAGAGATATAACAGATGCATCAAAACAACGCAAGGCAGCTCGAGCTGTTAATGCCGAAAATAGTAAACTTGCAGTTATTGCCAATAAAACGAAACATGCCGTGACCATAATTGATTTAAATGGAAAGCATGAATGGATTAATCAGAGTTTTACAGAGTTGACTGGCTATAGCTTAGAGGATGCTCAAGGTAAAACAGCCAAAGAATTGCTGTTTGGTGAAGAAACAGATAAAAGTAGTTTCAGGCTAAATCAAGAAAAAATGGATCGGCTTGAACCCTTTAAAGCTGACGTTGTTTTCTACCACAAGCAAGGTAATAAACTACTGGTGACCTTTGAAGGACATCCTGTCATTACAGAAGGAGCATGTAATAACTACATTATTATGCTGCGAGATGTTACGCAAGAACGCCAAAAAGCTGCTGAATTACATCAAGCAAAAGAACAAGCGGAGCAGCTTCTTGTAGCTCAGCAAAGCCTTCTTTCACGTGTTAGTCATGAATTTAGAACACCTCTTAACGCCATATTTGGGTTCTCACAATTACTTGAACTAAGTGAGCTTGACCACGAACAAGAAGACCATCTTAAGGTCATTTCAAAAGCAGCCAAAGATATATTGAGTTTGGTTGATACCGTTATGGCAATTGCGCCAACAGAAACACTCGAGCCTTCTGGAGCTGATATTAGTTTTAGTCTAACTGTTTTAATTGCTGAGCTTATTTCTTCGCTGAGTTTAAGCGCTCAGAAAAAAAATATTCAAACGGTTTTTGAGAGTAAAGAAGATATTTGGGTGTATTCGGATGCACAGAAACTCAGACGTATTTTAGAAGAGTTGTTGTCTAACGCCTATAAATTTAATAAGGACGGGGGTTTGGTGTTTATTGAACTTAAAGAGAAACATGATCAGCTTGAAATTGCTATTAATGACACAGGTAAGGGTATAGAAGCCGAATTTATTGGACAGCTGTTTGATCCTTTTTATCGCTTGGAGCATAATAGTGATGAACTGGGGCCTGGCTTAGGCTTAACGATAGCTAATCATTTGAGTTTATCGTTACAAGCTAAGATAAGCGTAAATTCGGTTCTTGGCAAAGGTTCTGTCTTTACTCTAACGCTCCCAAAACTACCTGTGTCTAATTTGGAGCACGCAAATTCAGATATGGATTATGCGTTTTTAGGTGCTGAGTAGCACTTGGTCTAGCATTTTTATTGTTGGCTACTAAGAAATCTTTTTTCTTAAGCTGGTTTATGATGCAAGTCATAATGCTTTCTGTTTATCCAGCAACTATTGAAGAAAATGTACTCATGTTTGCGCGAACGCTGCGTCAGCAAGCTTTTTTGATTGGTCCTTCAGAAATAAGCTCAGCGCTATCTGCCCTAGAAAAGGTAGATATTCATCAGCGGGAAGATGTTTTTTTAGCGTTACAAACTGTATTGGCCAAAAGCCCTTCTGAGCAAAAAAGATTTGATCTTTTATTTAGTGAGCATTGGGAGGGAGGCTTGCTACAAACAGATGAATTGCAAGCCCAACTGAACCAAGCCCCGCAGGCAAAAAAAGTCCAGTCAATCTCCATGATTGATTGGGATAAAGGCAGTGAATCAGAGGAAACTGTAGAAACCATGGGCTACAGCACACACGAGGTGATAGCTCGAGCTGATTCAATTGTGCAAACCAGTGAGCTTGAAGCTTGCCAAAGGCTAGTAAGGCGTTTGGCTAAGCAGCTTGCTACGAAGCCTTCAAGGCGCTTTGTGGCGAGTTCACGTAAATCTGAAATGACTGATTTGCGTCGAAGCATTCGTAATTCTATGAGCAAGGGTGGCGAATTACTTGATCTTAAATATAAAGCGAGAGCGCTAGGTAAAACCAAGCTAATGTTTGTTTTTGATGTGAGTGGTTCAATGATGGTTTACAGTCATTTTTTGCTGCAATTAGCTTTTGCTTTTGTGCGTCAGCGCTATATTGGTCGGGCTGAAGTCTTTGGTTTTAGTACGGATCTTTACAGACTTACTTTGCAGTTACAACGTGGTGGCGTAGAAGAGGCTATTCGCGCAGCCAAAGAAGCCATGCCGGGTAGGAGTGGTGGTACCAAAATAGGGGCATCTTTAGCCAAGCTTTTAGAGTACTACGGTTCTTACATAGATAAAAAAACGGTACTCATTATTAATAGTGATGGTTGGGATACAGGCGATCTTGATGTTTTAAAACGAACCATGCAAACGCTTTATGAACGAACCAACCGCATTATTTGGCTAAATCCCTTAGCAGGCAGCCCCGGCTATGAGCCATCAGCAAGTGGCATGCAAATTGCTTTACCCTACCTAGATATTTTTGCACCCTCTCATAATTTTGAGGCCCTAGAAAACCTCGAGCGAAGACTCATGAAAGCCAACCGATGATAAGCAGCATAATCTTGGCTGCAGGTGAAAGTAGCCGAATGGGCAAAGCAAAACTAGCCTTAGAGTACCAAGGTAAAACATTACTCGAGCATGCGATTGCTAAGGCAAAAAAAGTCTCACAAGAGGTCATTGTGGTAGTCGGAGCTTACCCTGAACTTTATACACCCATAGCTGAACAGCAAGGTGCTCGAGTGTGCCTTAATGAGGCTTGGCGAGAGGGGTTGGGGTCTAGCTTAAAGGTGGCGGCTAAGCAGCTTCATGCCAACTCACAGCTTGCTTTTGTTTTGCTGGCTGATCAGCCGTTTGTGCCAGAAGCTCATCTTGAAGCCTTGTTGAAGATGCAAGCTAAAAGCAAAGCTGAGCTTGTTTTCTCTACTTACGATGGGGTTCAAGGTCCACCTGTGCTCATACATAAACCTTTATTTGAGGCAGCTCGAGCTCTAAAGGGTAATTGTGGTGCAAAAGCGCTCATACAAAAAAATACTCAGGTTGAAACACTCATACTCGAGCAATACTTTGATATTGATACGCCTGAAGAGGCAGAAAAATGGCTCGGCTTAAAGCTAAGTGAAAGCAGCTAACTGTGGCACGATACCGAATTATGTACTGGTACGATATTCCTTATCAAGTGAAAGCTGAAGCAGGTCAAGAAGTCGTCAAAAAGATACTACCAGCACGCTTTATGCAGGCCATAAATAGTGCTGCTATTGCACGCCAAAAGTACGAAAATAATGCTTATACGAATGGTTGGCACTGGTCAAAGCCTGCTGAGCAACAAGGAAGTCCTGAAGATATAGCATCTAGTATTGCTCAGGAATTAAGTGATAGCTTTGACCAAGAGGCACTAAGGCAGCTTATAATAGTACATGCTAAGGCTGCCGGTTCCTAAAACCAAAAGCTAAGAAGATCGGGAGGAGGCGTTTCCTTATGCGTGATTACTCAATTGTTGGTTCCATCCTAAGCAGCATAACCAAAGATTTACCAATCGGTGTTTTTATTTGTGAACCGGTTCTTAAAGCTGAGGGTATTGCTGATTTTAAGTATATCTATGCAAATGAACTAGCAGCTAAAATTTCAGCAGCAACAAGCAACGAAATTGTAGGGCAAACTATGCTCGAGCTTCGCCCTGATATTAGTGATACTGATTTGTTGGCTCGCTATAAAAGTGTTTTGTTGACGGGTAATCCTATTGAATTAGAACAATTCTTTCCGTCTTCTAAAGCGATTAAAGGGCAAGATATTTGGTATGCAATTAAAGCTCAAAAGCATGAGGAATTCTTGATTCTTTTGGTGGAGAATATTAGTAAGCGTAAACTCTTAGAAAATCATATTAAACAAATGGCTTTTCAAGATGAACTTACGCTTGTTTATAATAGACGTTATTTTGTGTCTAGAACGCCTCAGTTGTTATCATTGGCAAAGCGACATGATTGGTCTTGTGGCCTTTTGTATTTTGATCTAAATGGCTTTAAAAAAGTGAATGATGAGCATGGTCACTCAACAGGAGATAAGCTGCTGAAACAAGTGGCTTGGCGTTTGTCTAACTTAAGTCGTGACCAAGATATCTTCTTTCGTTCAGGTGGCGATGAGTTTGCCTTGTTTTTGCCGCATGCTTCAGAGGAAGAAGCACTACTAGCAGCTAAACGCATTGCTGTTAGTTTTGAGGAAGAAACTATCGTTGATGAGCATAGCTTTGCCATTGGTGCCAGTATTGGCGTTGCGGTTATGCAAGCTCAAGAAGCAGACCTTGATAGTCTTTTAGATAGGGCAGACAAAGCAATGTATAAAGCTAAGGAACGCAAGCATATGGAACGCGCCCCCATCGAATTATGGACAGAGGCGCTAAGTACAGAAATGCTAAACAGCTAAAATTTTTGAAACTTCGTACAAATCCCAATCAAACTCTTTTTGTCCTTCAAAAACTTCTTTTAAAGGTACACGAACTGTGCCGCGCCTATCAATGCCAACCATAACGCCCGCATGACCTTTAATGAGTGACTTAACAGCCTCATGACCCAAACGAGAAGCCAACACGCGATCTCGAGTGCTAGGTGAACCACCACGTTGCATATGACCCAAAATACTCGTCCTAACTTCATAACCACAACGCTGCTCGAGTTGTTCTTGTAAGGCCATTGCGCCACCAGGGTAGGCACCTTCAGCAACGACAATTAGGCTTGATAACTTACCACGTTCTTTTGCAGCTATGACTGTATTTAAGAGGCTTTCAGCG
>CAZWJZ010000053.1:18633-19688 GCA_964634665.1 uncultured bacterium
GCGTCACTTTCAGCTTCGGGTACCAAAATGGCTTCCGCGCCTCCTGCAACACCAACATAAAGTGCTATGTGCCCAGCGTGTCGCCCCATGACTTCTACAAGAATGAGTCTGTCGTGGCTTGCTGCTGTGTCTCTTAATCTATCTACTGCGTCCAGTGCTATGTTTATGGCTGTGTTAAATCCAATCGTTACATCTGTACCGTAAATATCATTATCTATGGTTCCTGGTATGCCTATTACGGGAATACCATGTTCTTCAAAGAGTTTTGATGCACCTCTAAACGAACCGTCTCCACCAATAACTACAAGGCCATCTATACTATGCTTTTTTAAGGTCTCAGCTGCTTTAGCCCGACCTTCAGGTTCATAAAAAGCTTTGCAGCGTGCTGTTCTTAAAATAGTACCGCCGCGCTGCAAAATATTTGCAACGCTTCGTGGTCCAAATTCTTCGATTTTGTCATCTATAAGGCCTTGATAGCCCTGATAAATTGCCGAAACACGCAATTTCTTGAAAATAGCCGTTCTTACTACAGCTCTGATAGCTGCGTTCATGCCTGGTGCATCGCCACCGCTTGTTAAGACAGCAATATGCTTCATTGGAAAACCTCATTCGTGAATTAACTGTTGAAAAATTAAACTGTATCTGGAGAGTCACAACAAGGACTTCGTTAAGGCTTGTACGGTGTTTTTTGAAATGATGACACCGTTATTCTGTTTATAGTATCTCATTAAATTGCCATATTCGTCTAGGACTAAACTAACTATTTAGGTAATTATTCTCTGTCTAAACAGGCTAGCAATAGGTATAGTAATTTTGCGATAAACCTAAGCGTTTTACTAACTGCCTTTGTTTTCATGACCTCATAGTTCCGATAACATCTGATTCAAGGTATTCCGATAACGATTCAAGGTATTCCGATAACATCTGATTCAAGGTATTCCGATAACATCTGATTCAAGGTCACACGATTTATCAATTCGTAGATAAATCGTGGAAATACTAGTAACCTCGACTGCTAGTAGAAAAAGGGTAAAAAAAGAGAGAAAATGAGTTAT
>CAZWJZ010000054.1:0-19143 GCA_964634665.1 uncultured bacterium
TGAGTATCTGCAAGATGTAGAAATGTCAAGGTCTTTAGAGGTAGAGCTTTACTGTAACTCTCATTTTGGCATTCTAGATAAGCAAGCTATACAAGCCATTTCCGAAAAGCCTCATAACTTTGTAAGTAGTTTTGATCGTTGGTCACTAGAAGCTCACTCAGAAAACGAACCAAATACTTTGCAGCAAATTACTGCTTTGGTAGCGTCAAACATTCCAAGTAACGAATTTGCCCATCATTTTTATGACTCAACACAAGCGCACGTTATTTAACAAATTGCAAAAGGTAAAGCACCTAGCTTGATGATTGAAAATCAAAAACAATATTTAAAACTCGAGCTTCGAGCGTAAGGATGTAAATATGGTCATTAAAAAGTTAAATACCCAAGATGCTCGCTTTCCTCTTAAAGAAGGTGCAGGTAGCGACGCGGTTCATAGTGGAAATGTCTACGCATATCCTGTTGCAGAACTTCAAACAGAAACCGGTCTGAAAGGTATCGGTTTAGCTCTGACACTCGGTGGTGGCAATGATCTTATATGCAACCTCATTAAAACACTTGGTGAGCCTTTGATTGGTCAAGATATCGAAGAAGTCATGACTGATTTTGGTGCCAAGCTTAAATCCATTGCTGACCATCCTCAATACCGCTGGCTTGGGCCTCATAAGGGAATGGTGCATTTAGCCTTAGCATCTTTAACAAACGCTTGCTTTGACTTATGGGCAAAAGCTAGGGGTGTTCCCTTGTGGAAATTACTCTTAGATTTATCGCCTGAACAAATAGTCAAACTACTCGACTTAAGTTACCTTGAGGATGTTCTGACCGAAGAGGATTGTCTAGAGATTCTATACAAGGCAGAAGGCTCAAGATCTCAACGTGAAAGCATCTTAAAAACAGGTTATCCAGGGTACGACACGTCGATTGGTTGGTTTAACTACAGTGATTCTAAAGTGCGTGACAATATTAAAAAAGCGGTGGATGAAGGCTTTAATGCTATGAAACTAAAAGTAGGCTCTAAAGATCCTGAAAGAGATATTCGCCGAGCATTTATGGTTCGTGAAGCCGCAGGTGATACCGCAACAGTGATGCTTGATTGCAATCAACAATGGACACTCCCCCAAGCTCTAGAAATATGCCCTAAATTTATTGCTATGAATCCCTACTGGATTGAAGAACCTACTCACCCTGATGATGTCACTGGGCACCAAGTTTTAGCAAAAGCCATCGCACCTATGAAAATTGCTTGTGGTGAACATGTACCTAATCGGGTCCTTTTTAAGAACTTTATACAAACGCAAGGCATGTACTTTGTGCAGGCCGACTGCACTCGTTTAGCTGGCATTAGTGAATTTATAACCGTAAGCTTGTTGGCTAGAAAATTTAACTTACCTATTGTTCCTCACGTTGGCGATATGGGGCAAATCCACCAGCACTTAGTTTTGTTTAACCATATTGCTTTAAACCATGAAGCCTTATTACTCGAGCATATTCCTCACTTAAAAGATTACTTTGTGCATCCTGCCATTGTAAAAGAAGGTGTGTATCAAACACCCCAAGAAGCTGGTAGTAGCTCTGACCTAAACGAAAAACTGTAATCCAGAAGGGAAAGAAGATTTGAGCATTTTGGTCTAAGTCTTCGATTATCCATGAGAAAAGACCTATTGACTTTTCTCATGGATAATCTTGAATGGCAAATATGAGTCGGTAAGTTGTTTCACATAAACCGTAGAACAGCTCAATTACTCAGTAGAAGGTTTGCAAAATATAGAATGGATCTATCCGTACGATTTGTTCAGTACTTCATGACGCTCACTTAAAAGCCTTGCGCCAAGAACAGGCATTAACCACAGGAGCATGGTGATTATGAAGGTCAATATTTGGCACTCAAAGATTAGGGTAGCTTCACTAGAAGCGAGTCCTCATGTAACTTCGCCAGAAGCGAGTCCTCATGTAACGTCACTAGAAGCGGGTCTTATTATGCTTCTGGCCCTAAGATGTTTTGCTAGGGTGAATGCGTGCTTTTAGGCAAATTCACCCTGTAGATAGATAATGATACAAGCTAAGCAGAATGACTAGTAACTTTTAAGCACTCACGTCAACTGTATCAATAGCGGTAGCCTCAATATTAGCAATGTCCAAATTCCAACCAACCCCAATTGTTCCTTCAGGTAGACTCACTGTTCCTTTGTGAAAGGGAATACGTCCATCTTTTTTCGCTCTAATTTCTTCTGGGTCTATAACCAAATCTTCGTAGTAGGTGTTATTTGGTAGAGCTAAGGCTAAATGTAGGTTGGGTAAGCCACCACCATGAACCTCCGCTCTCATACCATTGGCTTCAGCAAGTTGACCAACTTTCATGCCACCCGTAAAGCCTCCTTTGTAATGTGTACTGGTGCGCATAATGTCGCATGCTCCACGACGAATAAACTCAGCTGCATTCCAGTGAGAACCGTCAGAGCATTCTGCGGCAAGAACGGGAATATCAAGCGCGTCGCAGAGTTTACGGTAACTTTCCAAATCAAACTCCCGCATGGGCTCTTCATACCAGTAGAAGTTGAGTTCTTCTAGTACTCTTCCAATGTAAAGAGAATCTTGATAGTCCCAGATGGCAGAGGCGTCAAGTGTTAATTCAACACCATCCCCAACATGTTTACGAACAGCGCGGCAGAGTTTGGCGTTGGTCTTAACATCCCAATAACGTAAGTGGAGCTTAATAGAGGTATAGCCTTCTTCTAAAGATGCATCTATAACATCAAAATATTCTTTTTCAGTGTCGTAACTTGTTGTTGACGCGTACGCAGGGATGCTGTCGCGATATCCCCCTAAAAGCTGATAAACAGGTAATTTAGCAACTTTGCCTTTAATATCCCAAAGGGCAATATCTGCTAGACCAAAAAAATAAAGTGGGAATTCCTCGAGCCTGTCAATATCCCACATACGCTTCCATAAATACTCAGTATTAAGAGGGTTTTTCCCAAGTAGTTCTGAGCCGACCCTTCGTTTAATCAAATCAAGGGCTATACGACCTTTAGGTCCCACAGCATGGCCTTCAATTCCTTCATCGGTAATAATCCGCAAAACGCAATTATAGGCTCGATCTATACTGTGCCCGTCACCTGAGCCAGGTCTATTAACCTGCCAGGTAAATGGCCTTACCTTTTCTTCAATTAGATGAGCAATGACTCTGGTTATCTTCATTTTTAAACCTCATTTCATTTTTTCCTGCTAGCAAAAATTTTTGCTTTGCATTTAAGAAGAGTATGACTTTCGGTACGTGTAGCAATCAAAGCTTTAATTTATTTATAACGGTCAGCGGTTTTTAGGTCAAGCAACAACAAAGCATTGCGCATGTCTTTTTCGTGTTGTTTCATGTGTTCAAGCATAGCGCTTTCAGCTGTTTCTGGTTCTCCCGCTGCGATAGCCTCAAAAATGGCCACATGTTGTTTTTGTATCGTGAGCCTGCCTTGCTTATCAACAGTTTCAAAAGCTAGCAAGCGTGCTTTTTCTAAAACAGGATGAAGGTAAGTTAATATGCCTTGCAAAAAACGATTGCGACTGGCATTAACGATCGTTGTGTGAAAAAAGATATCAGCCTGAGTAATGGTCTCGGTATCTTCTAGACTGTGATCCATACGTTTTAGCCACCGCTCGAGTTCCCCTAGTTCAAGTGAACTCATTCTTTGAGCTGCTAAACGGCTGCACTGCAATTCAACCATTTTTCGCAATTCAATCAATTCATCTGCTATTGCTACTAAATTATTGCTTTGAATATAGGCATTTAATAGCATGGGGTCAAACAAATTCCAACGGTTTTTTGGATTAACCTGACTACCTAAACCGTGTCTTGTTTCTATTAGACCTGCTGCAGCGAGGCGTTGTAATGCCTGCCTAGTCTGTGGACGACTCATGTTATAGGATGAACTTAATTCATTTTCTGAAGCCAACAAACTACCCTCTAGTAACTGATTGGCAACAATACGCTTAGCTATTTCTTGAGCAAGCTGTTCAGCTTTTGACTCAGTTTTCGTAGCATTTCGAGAAAGATTTGTGTTTTGAGTAACCATAATTAAATGCTAATCCTTAATTTTTTAGCTTCAGATGAGGGGAGTATAACAAATTTACCAGATATTGACATCATGTAATACAAGTTGTTAGAGTAAGGCATTAAGTTAAATTTAAATAGACCTGATTTAATAAGGTGTTGCTAATGAAGGGTCTGAGCAGACGTTTCAAATGATTGTTTTCGGTCTATTCGTAGTTGGATAGTAAAAGATCGTAAACCATATTTTAAGAATGCTATCGGGTCTGTAGGAAAAGGTGAGGGAAGACACTAGTGAACATTCCAAAACCAACAAAACCAGATAGAGGCAAGCTATCACTTAACCCCTTTGATTTTCTTGGGTCACTTTCCGAAGGCCGTTATTGGGCTTATTACCTTATTTTTCCTAGTCTTATTTTGGTGGCTGCCATTATTCTCTACCCAGTTGTTTCGGGTATTGGTTTAAGCTTTCAGGAAATGCGGTTAACTCGTCCTGATAGAAATGGTTTTAATGGACTGGGGCATTACCAAGATCTTTTAACGGACAGGGTTTTTCTTAGGGCTCTTCAAAACACCCTCATCTGGGTTGTAGTTGGGGTTGCGAGTCAATTTTTACTGGGTCTTATTACGGCACTTTGTCTTAATCGAAGTAACCGTTTTATGAAGGTTGCTGGCGTGCTGGTACTTTTACCATGGATTTTGCCTTCGGTGGTAGCAGCAAATATTTGGGCACTCATGCTTGATTCCAGATTAGGTGTCATTAATGACATCTTGGTAAAAATGAACCTGCTTGAAAACTATCATGCTTGGTTTGCTGATCCAAATACTGCTTTACCCGCTGCTCTGGTAATCTCTTTATGGCGAAACTTTCCTTTTTTTACGCTACTTTTATTAGCAGGTTTACAGGCTATTGATGAAGAGTTATATCAAGCAGCATCGGTAGATGGTGCCAATGTTTTGTCTAAATTTTGGCATATTACCATGCCTTTACTTACACCAATTATAGTTGCCACAGTTGTTTTGCGAGTAATTGGCTTGGTCAATTCACCTGATTTGCTATTGATTTTGACAAATGGAGGCCCGGGGCATTCCAGCCAAGTGCTATCCCTATATGCCTTTCAGAAAGCCTATATTGATTTTGATTTTGGATACTCAGGCGCCATTTCTGTAGTTATGTTTATGATCTTGATGATATTCACCATCATTTATGTGCGAGTCACAAAGGCAGCTCAGGAGTAGCTTATGTTCAAATCCCAACGAAGAATTAACCTTATCTATGACATTGTGACGTATAGCGTTATAAGCTTGATTATAATCTTTGCACTTTTTCCGATTCTTTGGACAATCATTACTTCATTGAAAGTGGAAGAGGATATTGTTACCTCAACCCTGCAATACCTTCCCCGAGCCATAACTTTTGATAACTATGTCAATATATGGAATCGTTCAGGATACCCACGCCTAATTGCCAACAGCGCAATTGTATCAAGTATTACGCTGACTATTTGCATGATGATTGGGACGCTAGCTGCCTATAGTTTTTCACGCTATCGCTTTAGGGGCCGCAACCAAATGCTCTTACTCTATCTCGTTATTCGTATGTTTCCAGTGGTGCTTATGATTGTACCGCTATGGATCATGATGCGGCGGTTAGGGCTTTTGAATACGCACTTTGGTCTAGCACTTGCCTACACAACTTTTTTATTGCCCGTATGTATTTGGATGATGAAAGGCTTTTTTGACGCTATTCCAGCTTCTTTAGAAGACGCTGCCAGAATCGACGGTTGCACTAGGGTTAGTGCTCTTTTTCGTATTGTCTTACCCTTAGCAAGGGGCGGCCTTGTTGCTACTGCCGTTTTTATTGGTATTGCCGCCTGGAATGAATACCTATTTGCCCTAATGTTTACAAATAGTCAGCAGTCTCAAACCTGGCCTGTTGGTTTGGCCTTAATGGTAGGTGAGTTCCAACTGCCTTGGGGTGCGCTTAGTGCCGGTGGGGTTATTAGTATCATTCCAGTTTTGATTCTTTTTGCACTCGTCCAACAATCTCTTATTCGGGGTCTCACAGCTGGCGCTGTTAAAGGTTAAAGATTTCTAAAAAATTTGAAAGGAGGAAAGAGCGATTAAGTAGAGATGAGTAAAAGCTAATAAGTATTTAACTAGGTTGCTTCTAACTTTTCTCAAGGCATAGTAATTAAGCATAGTGGACTGTGTCCACAATCAAAACTCTTGGAGGTAGCATGTCAAACATCTTAAAAATACAGCAATTAATAAATAAAGGCATTAGCCGTCGTGACTTTTTGCGACTGAGCGGTTTAGGTGCAGCAGGTTTAGCATTAGGTAGCTCTTTGCCAGCATTGGCGCAAAGTGGAGATATTAATTACTGGCACCATTTTACCAGCGACACCGAGTTTATGGGTATGGAACGAATAATGGAATTATTTGCCGCTAAGTATCCCGATATTAACGTTACCCAAGAAAACATACCCAATGCCGACTTTATGGCTAAATTTACATCAGGCGTTTTGGCTGGCCAACGTGCAGATACCACAATGATTTCAGTTGATCGTTTGCCTGATATGGTAGCGATGGATGGCCTTGTTCCTCTTACAGATCAAATTAATAACTGGGAGTTAAAAGATTTCTTTCCTGATAACCGTTGGGATGGTATCACCGTTGATGGCGAGATTTACGGTGTTCCAGCATTTACCTTTGTTGATTGGGGTTATTACCGTAAAGACTGGTTTGATGAAGCAGGTCTTACACCTCCAACAACCTACGAAGAGTTTTTGGCTGCTGCTATTGCCTTAACTGACCCGGATAAAGGTCGCTACGGTTTTGGTATGCGTGCAGGTGGAGGCGGACAAGGCTTCATTATAGATGTGATAGAAGCCTTCGGTTCGCCAATTGTGGTAGACGGTCAACCAGCAATTGACAGAGATATCGCTATTGAAGCTGTTCGTTGGTACTCTGATCTTTTTACTGTTCACAAAGTAGTACCACCGAGTGCCCCTGGTGATAGCTATAGACAGATTATGGAAGGCTTTAAAACAGGTCAAACGGCAATGGTTTGGCATCATACGGGTTCACTTACTGAGATTCAAGCTGCTCTTAGTCCTGATCAATTTGCAAGCACAATACGTCCAGCTGGACCCGCAGCACACATTGCTCGTCTTGCCTATCTTTATAACGGTGTCATGAAAAACGACAATATTGATGCTGCATGGGCTTGGGTAAACTTCTGGGGTGAACTTGACCCAACTATTGCCTTTTTAGAAGCTACAGGCTACTTCCCGGCTTCATCTCAAGTCGCTAGCGATCCTCGTATTGCTAATAATGCTAATTACACATCTGCTGTCGCTACCTTAGATTTTGGTAGACCGGCACCAAGCTTTATTGGATACGCAGGTTGGACATCCAATGTTGTACTTCCTGAATTCCAAAAGGTCTTAGTTGGCGATGCCACGGTTGAAGAGGCTGTTGATGCAATGATTAAAGGTTTGGAAGACGAGCTAGGATAACTTTTGAATTAACACCGAACCGTAGGGATCACCTAAGTTCTCTGCGGTTCACTTATTTTTGGGATACTCCTAATTTGAGCTTTTGGCCTAGGTTGGTTCTAGCTCTAGTCTATTCAAGGTCAACCTTAATAATTAACACAGGAGATAGACATAAAAAAGTTACTTATTGAAACGAAACAAACGCCGCCAGAATGGGCACTGTTGCAACGTCATCTGTTTGATATTTTGAATAAAGCTGCTTCTGAATTTGTAGAGCGTTACACTAGGGCTGATAAAACCCTTGTCTGGCGTAATGACTGGCCTGGTATGGATGGTTCTGATGATCCTTACGAAGGCTTTATGAATTTGGCTTTGCTTTATGTTCTTGGGGGGAGTGATGAAAGCTATGACTTAGCAAGGGAAATGTGGGATGCAATTACCTGGCAGTGGACTGAGTATGGTCAGATTCACCGTGAGTTTGATGCTTATTATGATTGGATGCATCATGGTGAAGGCTACCTTTACTTGTATTTTTTGGGTTTAGCTGACTCGACATCTCTTAAAGACAAGCAGAGATCTGTACGTTTTGCCCATCTCTATACAGGTAAGGATAAATACGCAGAAAATTTTGATAAAGAAAAAAAGCTTATCCGCTCCCCAATAACGGGTAGTAGGGGGCCTCGATTTGAAATGACTAAAGAAGACTGGGTAACCCATAGAGAAATTCTAGATGATTACCTTGCACCCTTTGAAGATATTCCAAATGTGAATTTTGCTGATATGAAATGCCCTTGGTCTAATGATGAGGTTTACGCCGCCATTATAGAACGAATGAATGCCCGTATGGCTAAAGGGGATGTTCCATTAAATCTCAATGCAACCACCATGATGACGCATACTTATATGTTCACGCAAGATGAGCAGTTTAAAATATGGACACTTGATTATCTTGAAACTTGGAAGGCTTATGCCCTTAAGAATGATGGCATTATTCCTGATAATATAGGCCTGTCAGGTGTGATTGGTGAATACAATGAGGGAAAGTGGTGGGGTGGCTATTATGGATGGCGTTGGCCCCATGGTTTTTTGACTATTATTGAACCTGTTTTGAATGCTACAAGTAATGCTGTTTTGTTAACTGGGGATTTAAGTCATCTTGATTTTGCCAGAGAACAACTAGATAGGAATTGGGACTTACGCAAAGAGCAAGATGGACAAGTCCTAATACCGTTTCGTCATTTTGATAGTGGCTGGGCTGATTATCGACGGGTTAACCCAACCTGGCCAATTCAACTTTGGTTGATGTCAAATGATGAGAAGGATGTTGAGCGGGTATATCGATATGGCTCTCAGGAGAGTTGGAAAACAGCTATTTTGCCGGGCTATGCAGGTGGCAATACTAAACATTTTATTGCGAACACGCCATCTTGGTTTTATTATATTCAAGGTAAAAATCCTAGCTATCCAGTAGAAATTTTGCAAGCAAACCTCAAGCTTGTTCATAGTCAGCTTGAAACTATGCGTTCGCCTGAGGGTGATCCCAACAACTTTGATTGGGATGATCCGATGGGTATTCATAAGTGGCAAGAACGTACACCCATTATTCTTGAGGGATTAGTACAACTTACCCTTGGTGCTCCCATGCACTTGTCACATGGTGGGTTACAGCATGGTCGACTTAGGTACTTTGATGCAAAGCGTGAACGCCCTGGTTTACCTGAAGATATCGCTGTTTGTGTGGAACAGCTTGATGCAAACTCTGTTACGATTAGCATACTCAACTTAAATGCCTTTGAAGCTCGAGAGTTTATAATTCAAGCAGGCTGCTTTGCTGAACATCGCTTTACGGAAGTTCGTGTAGTGAATGAAAATGACTCTATTCAACAGACACTAGAAGTTAATGATTCATGGATTCTAATTGACCTTAAAGCCAGTTCAGGAGCGAGGTTACAGCTAATTCAGGAGCGCTATGTGAAGCAACCTAGTTACACTTGGCCTTCACCATTGGCACAAACCACCCCTTCCCTAATAGAAGAGCGAACCCCTTGAAGCTAGATCTATGAGTAGCCTCGGTAAATCAAGCATAATTAGTAAAACAGGACTCGAGCTGCCTCGCTTTGGTCTTGGTGCTGCTCATATTAGTGAGGGCTCAACTGAGAATGCAATTGAAATTGTTCACGCAGCCTACGATAGGGGTATTCGCTTGTTTGATACCTCACCCATCTATGGTTATGGGAAATCTGAAGGACATTTAGGTGAAGCATTAGCAGGCATTAAGCGTGAAAGTTACATCATGTCAAGTAAAGTTGGTAGATTGATTTTGCCAGACGGAAGCGCTTGCCATGATTTTGGTAAAGACATTATACTTACAAGCCTTGAGCAGAGTTTAAAAAAGCTCAAAACTGATTATCTTGATATTCTCCATATACATGACCCTGATAATCACTACCAACAAGCATTAACTGAAGCTGTCCCGCTACTCGAAGACTTACGTCAACAAGGCGTTATTAAAGCTATTGGTGTGGGCATGAATCAGTGGCAAATGTTAGCTGAGTTTGCGCATCATGCAGATCTTAACTGTTTTTTGTTAGCAGGTCGATTCAGCCTACTCGAGCAAGACGCATTAGCTTTCTTGAACTTATGTCAGGAAAAAGGCATCTCCCTAATTCTTGGCGGCATTTATAATAGCGGGATTCTAGCAAGTGACCTAAGTACTCCAACAACTTATAATTACAAACCAGCCCCAAAGCATCTTTTAGATAAAGCTCAAAAAATTGCATCAATTTGTAATGAATTCAATGTACCGCTTAATGTTGCGGCCATCCACTTTCCTTATTTACACAAAGCTGTAAGCTCAGTTGTTGTTGGGGCACAATCAGCAAAAGAAGTTAAGGCAAATCTAGACGGCTTGAAAGTAGCTGTTCCAATTGAACTTTGGCAAGCCCTAAAGGAAGAAGGCCTCATAAGCTTAAGCGCTTCCGATGAGCTTAACTAAGCAACCAAATAAACTTATATAAAGCAAAAATTTCTCTATTTCGAACTTTAGACCAAATTCAGTTTCAGTGGCAGCTAAGATTGTAAATCCAGTTTCGCTTTTAAAAAGCTCCAATATCGTCTGACAGCTAAAGTATGAATAGACTTAAAAACTAGATTGATAGGAAAGGACTTACGAAATGAAATTATTAACCTTTAAACAAGCTGAGGACTTTGCGCTTGGAGTTAAGGTAGATGGTGGCGTGTTTAAAAGCTTCATGACACCTGATGTATTTTTTAATCTAGGTTCAATCGCACTTCCTGCCATGCAAAAAGAACTCGAGCAAGCGTTGCCCTCCGACCTTCTAGATGAGTCTATGTTGTCTATTGGCCTATGCGTACCAAACCCTGGCAAAATATTGTGTTGGGGTCTTAATTATGCACGTCATGCCAAAGAATCAGGTATAGCAGAACCCAAAACACCCGTTCTGTTTTCAAAATTTAATAACACGATTGCAGCGCAAAACGAAGACGTCTACCTCCCAAGAAACGCCGTTGAATATGATTACAAAGCAGAGTTGGTGGTAGTAATTGGCAAACTAGCAAAAAATGTCTCTGAAGCAGATGCTCTAGATTATGTCCTTGGTTATTGCAATGGTAATGATATTAGCGCCAGAGATTTACAGATGCTTATTGGGCAATGGCTCCTTGGTAAAACAGTAGATAAACTTATGCCCATTGATCCTTACTTAATTAGCGCTAATGAAGTAGATGACCCCCAAGCTAAGCAAGTTCGATGCTGGTTAAATTTTGAACTTAGACAAGACTCAAATACCTTAGCTATGATTTTCTCTGTAGCGCAAGTTATTAGCTACGCAAGTCAATACATGACGTTAGAGCCGAGTGACATCATCACCACAGGCACGCCTGAAGGTGTCATTTTGGGTATGAATCCTAAAGTCTGGATGAAACCTCAGGATGAAACTATTGTCGAAATTAGTTCTTTGGGTCAACACCGTAACAGGATGGTTTAAAATGTCAATTACATTTCTCTTAACAGGTTCAATGGGTTGTATCGGCGCATGGGTAGTTCATCATTTAATCAAAGATGACATAAAGGTAGTGAGCTTTGACTTAAGTGAAAACCGAAGTCGCTTGAATCTTCTTTTGACGCCTGAAGAGCAAGAAGCGATAATTTTTATCAAAGGTGATCTAACCAACACTAATGACGTTAAAGATGTTGTGAAAAACCAAGCCGTCACGCACATTTTGCACTTAGCAGCACTGCAAGTACCCTTTTGCAAAGTAAACCCTATTATGGGTGCATTGGTTAATGTGGTTGGCACTGTAAACATCTTTGAGGCAGCTTTGCAGGCTGGCATCCAGCATATTTCTTTAGCATCATCAGTAGCCGTTTACGGTCCACCAAGCGCTTACCCAACGGGTTTAGTTCGTGAAGATGCTGAATTTAAACCCGACACACTTTATGGTGTTTACAAACAAGCCAATGAAGGAACTGCAAGAGTCTATTGGCAAGATTGGGGTATTAGTAGCGTTACCTTACGTCCTTACACTGTATATGGTATTGGACGTGACCAGGGCTTAACAAGCGAACCTACTAAAGCTATGCTAGCCGCAGCCAAAGGCGAAAATTTTGACATAACCTTCGGTGGAACCATGCAGTTTCACTTTGCTAGCGATGTTGCAAAACAATTCATTGAAGCTGCATTAAAGAGCGTTGATGGTGCTAAAGGTTTTAATCTAGGTTCAGCACCCGTTAAGGTTGCAGAGATAGCTCAGCTGATTGAAAAACAAAAACCAAACCTTAAAGTAACAAGTACAGAAACAATATTACCTTTTCCAGAAGGCTTAGCAAATGAGTCTTACCAACGCTACACTACAGTTCAAGAAACCCCTTTGGAGCAGGGTATTCAAGAAACGATTAAGCATTTTGAGATTTGTCTAAAAGATGGACGCTTAACCTAAAGTAGCGGGTTTGAGGTCTAAAGTGTACAGACTTTTAAAAATTAAGCCTTGACCTAAAAGAATTATAATTTTAATTAGCAAGGTAAATCATCCATTGCACTTACCTGTGACGCTACCTTGCATTTTCCGGGATTAATTTACTCCAACTCTGGCGAAAAAGGGGAGAGGAGCTTTAAAAAAATGACTGTCAGAATTGCGATTTGCTGTTGGTTTCGAGAATTTGGTGTTTAAAGGGTGTTATAACCGGTTTCTCTAATAGCGGAACGATTTTTTGTTGAGTTCTAAACTATCCTTAATGTGTTGCACCTACTTATAAGAATAAACTCTTACTTATCTGATGGGCGTTCGCTGTGTGCTAACCGCTTGTTTTTCTTATGATCAGGGGATAAGGTTTTCCTAAACAACTAGATCGCCCCAAATCTTTTCTTATAAGGTCAGCTGATTGTTAGCAATGAGCTTTTATGCAACATCTTAGATCATAAAAAATTTCTACTTTGATGCATTATTTTTTAGTCTTTTATTAAGCGCTCCGCACCACAAGACTGCCGCACCTTTAAAGAAGTAGGTGTAATTACTTTAAGTGCGGGATCACTTGGATGCTCAATGCGTCTTTGCAAAAGTTCTGCAGCAAGTGCTCCCATTAATTTCTTGTGAACGTGCACAGTTGTTAATGGCGGAAAAGTTCTCACTGCTTCAGGTAAATCATCAAAGCCTGTAACGGCAACATCTTCAGGAACACGGTAGCCTTTTTTCTGAAGCCACTGTATTGCACCTAAAGCAATCATATCTGATGAACACATAATAACGTCTGGGGTTTTGCTTAGATTCATAAGTTTCTCTGCGCCTTGCTGACCAATTTTATCAGGAACCAACTCGAGTTCATGAGACATCTCGAACACTAGCTCAGGATTATCATCAAAATGGTAGGTTTTTACACCTTCTAGAAATGCCTCTAATCGTAAATCTGTTTGACCTAAAACGCTTCGACTTACTATAAAACCTATTCTTTTATTATTTAAATTTGATAGATGGGCCATAAGTTGATGCATACCATCATGACCATCAAACAACACTGTATCGCTATGCTTAGATAGCTTAGTTGGTGTAGTTACAATATGCGGAATGTATTTACGCCATCGTTCAAAACGCTCCCTGTTAAGTTCGCCTATGACAAGTAAGCCTTCAACTGGATATTGATCCAATAAATCTTTTACTGATTCATCTGAGTCAACTTCAATAAAAGTTTTTACGAAAGCTGGATGATACCCAAGACATTGTAATTTTACATCAGCACCCTCGAGGACTTCGTTGAAAAAGGGATGCGAGAACTTGCCAAGTCTTGAGACTAGAAGAATACCAACATGTTTAATGTTATTAATTGCTACCTTAGGTAGGGTTACTCCGCCGTGCTGTCTGTGAATAAGACCTTCGTCAGATAGTTCTTGCAGATCACGTCGAATTGTGATTTCTGAAACATTAAAGGTTTCAGCTAAGCTCCGAGTACTTAATAGCTCTACGCCATTATTTTTTACTGTCTTTATAATTTTATTTTTACGTTCTTGTTTTGTCATAGTGCTCTCTTTGGATACATTATTACTAGACCTACATTAGAAGCCTAACTCATAATAGCTCCTAAACCTAATCACATAGCTTACTTTGTAAAGCTTGACAAAAAAGAAGTCGAGTGATTTAATGAACAAAATAAATGATTGAATAATCAATAGCAATATATCATTTGCTCAAAAAGTCATCAACCTATCAAGGTCATTTAAGACTTCAAGGAGGTGTTTAACGAGGTGTTTCCGGTTAGTTGTTTTGTAAAAGTTTAAGACTGACTTTCGAATTTTCACATGTTTTAAGGAGTAGTTTAAATGAAAACCATTCTCAAACCCCTAGTCTTACTTTTTATCGTTATTGCAGGTTTTAGCAACGCGCAAGAGATTTCAATTGCCACTTGGGGTAATTCCACAGAAATACAACTTTTTAACGATATGATTAGCGCTTTTGAAGCCGAAAACCCTGGCGTAACTGTTGAATTAGTTGAACGCCCGGCTCAAGGGTACCGTGACCAAGCCATTGCCGAACTTGCAGCAGGCCAAGCTCCTGATATTGTCCGCGCTGGCTTTGTAGGCGATTTTGCTTTTTACGCAGATGCTGGCGGAACCATTGATTTAAGCCCTTATCTTGAAGAAGGCTTCACAGATGATTTCTTTGATGCTGCATGGACTATTGTTAATTATGATAGTAAGCCTTATGGCATTCCCTTTGTTACGGACACACACGCGCTTTTCTATAATAAAGACTACATCGAGCAGGCAGGCATCACAGTGCCAACCACTATGGCGGAATGCTGGTCATGGCAAGAATTTTCAGAGCAGTCTCGTCTAGCAATGGACAATAGTGACGCCGACTACGGCCACGCAGCCCTTTGGAATGCTAAACGTTGGATGCTCTTTTTATACGGCAATGGTGGTCAGGTCTTAAGTGATGATCTTTCAGAACCAACCATGTTGACCGATGCTGCCATAGAAACTATTGCTTGGACTAAATCTTGGTATGACGAGGGTTTATCTCCTCTAAGTACAAGCATGAAGTTCTCTGAACGTGCTGAAGAACTCTTCATTAATGGCAGTACGGCCTTTCTAATTTCGGGTAGTTGGCACTTACCTTCTTTACGCGAAAACATGCTCAGATACGACTGGGGCGTAAGCTACTTACCTTGCACAGCAAACGGCCAAGATGCTGATCTTGGTGGCAACGGCTTTGCCGTAACTAAGGATAGTGAAAACCCCGAGATTGCCGCTGAGTTTGTTAAATTCATAACGAATACAGATAACATGCGTCGTTTTGCATCAGAAGCTTTTTTCAATCCTGTTCGCAACTCTTCTTTAGAAGGACTCGAGTACCCTGAATTTAATGATGAAATGCTACTTTTTGCAGAGGTTGCCGCAACCGTAGACTCACATCACGCTTCAGTTCAAGGTTTACCAATCTTCCCAGCAATTGCTACAGCAATGGCAGACGAACTTGACCTTGCATTTGTAGGTGTACAATCTGCTGAAGTCACAGCAAACAACATACAAAAGAAAATCAGCGATATTTTAGCTGACCAATAAACCCAGTAATCAGTAACAGGACACGCCTTTCACAAACCTCAAGAAAGGCGTGTCCTGCCAATATTTTCTGTTCTTATTTCAACTCACACTTTTCTTTAGGATGACCTATGTTAAACACAAAGGCTAAACATGTCTCTACCTAGAAAACGACGTCCAGCAAATTTACAAGAGTGGTGGAGTCTTAATCAGCGAAAAGTTATTCCTTACTTATTTATTACGCCCACGCTTTTTATTTTTTCACTCTGGGTATTAGTGCCGATTCTATACGCAAGTTACATGAGTTTCTTTGAGTGGAATGGAATTAGTACCCCAGAGTTTACAGGATTAGACAACTACACCAGACTTTTCCAAGATGCGCTCTTCTGGCGATCCTTAAGAAACACGCTCAGCTACGCAGCAGGAGTGGTACCTCTAAGTATGGCACTAGGACTCCTAGTAGCACTTGGCTTAAACCGCCAAAAGTTACCTGGTCGTGCCTTTCTAAGAACCATCTATTTTTTACCATTTGTCATTTCAGCAGTTGCTACTGGCACAACGGCAGGCTGGATTTTTGGCGACAGTTTTGGCATTATCAACAAATTGTTAGTCAGTGGTGGCTTTGAGAAAGTCAAGTGGCTCTCAAGCCGTGAAATGGCGATGCTAACCGTGATTATCACAACCGTTTGGATTCGACTTGGTTTCAATATGCTGATATATCTATCTGGCTTGCAATCTATTCCACAAGAACTAATAGAATCTTCTAGACTAGACGGGGCTTCACCTTGGCAGCAATTCAGGCATATCACGCTTCCCCTTCTAAGACCTACTACTTTCCTTTTACTTATTCTGAATATCATCTTTTCATTCGAAGCGTTTGACTTGGTGTTTATTATGACCAATGGCGGACCTGGCTACGCAACCACTGTACTAACAGTATTTATTTACAATACTGCCTTTCAGACCCAGCGATTTGGTTATGCCAGTGCTATTGGACTAGTATTTATGGCTATCATTATGTCAATCACCCTAATTCAGTGGCGACTCTCCAATGAAGGGGGAAGAATCTAATGGCTATTCATCAAACAAGCTTTGCACCACCCAAAACAAAACCTTGGATTTCTTTAACAAACCGCTCTAGACTCATAACCATCCTAATATGGTTAGCACTTGTCGCTGGCGCGATTGTTATGTTTTTCCCAATTTACTGGATGTTTGCTACGACCATCATGCCTAAAGAAGATGCTTACTCCCGCGAACTGATACTCATTCCAAAAACAATTATTTTTGATAACTATGTCAACGGTTGGACAGCGTCCCCTTGGTTACGTTGGTATGGCAACACGCTTCTCATTGTAGGTGTCTCCGTTTTTGGCCTGACAATATTTGGTTTACTGGCAGGTTTTGCTTTTGCTAAATACGAATTTCGAGGGCGGAATCTCTTTTTTTTACTTATCTTAAGTACGCTAATGATTCCCTTACAGGTATTACTTATTCCACGTTTTTTACTGGTTGCTAATCTTGGCTGGGTAAATACGTATTGGAGTGTGATAGGTCCCCATTTAGCAGACTCATTTGGTCTCTTTTTTGCCCGACAATTTATGCTTGATATGCCTGACGAACTCCTCGAAGCAGCCCGGATTGACGGAGCAAGTGAATGGACTATCTTTAGAAAGATAGTACTACCCCTTTCAAAACCTGCCATTGCCGTCCTTATCATTTTAGGATTTACCGCTCGCTGGAATGCCTTTGCCTGGCCCCTAGTTGCGCTTACCAAAAAAGATATGTACACAGTTCAACTGGGTATCAATTTTATGAAAGGTTATAACTACAGTGATTTTCCAGCCATAATCTCAATGGTTGTAGTATCAGTAATCCCCATTATCATTGTGTTCTTGTTATTCCAAAAATACTTTATTAGAGGTATTACACGCACAGGCATTAAATAAATTTGAATAGTAGAAAGGAAATCATGAAACCCAACATCCTTATTTTCATGACGGATCATCAGCGAGCAGATACCGTTCTAGCAGATGGTCCTGCCATAACCCCTAACGTTGCTAAACTTGCTAGCGAAGGACTAAGCTTCACTGAAACTCATTGCCCCACGCCACACTGCTGCCCCTCAAGAGCAACCTTCTTCACAGGACTCTACCCCTCTCGTCATGGTGTTTGGAATAATGTGTGTAATGAGCAAGCCTTAAGCAAAGGCCTAAAACCCAATGTAAAACTCTGGAGTGAAGATTTAAAAGACGCAGGCTACAATCTGCACTACTCAGGTAAATGGCATGTCAGTGCTGAAGAAAACCCCAAAGACCGAGGCTGGACAGAGCATCTTGTAACTTCAACTGGCGATGTACATATGGGTTTAACGTGGGAAGACTACGAAGCGCAAGCCAAAAACCTTGATACTAGCCCACGTAAAGAAGGCGAAATTGTCCGACTAGGCTATCCAAGAACACAACTGTACGGAGAAAATAGTCAAGGTAATGCCCATGATGAAAACGTAGTAAACACAGCACTCAATGTTCTAGATAATCTCGAGCATGAAGCAGAACCATGGTGTCTATATGTTGGCGCTATAGGACCTCACGACCCCTATATTGCACCCCAAAAGTTCTTAGACCTCTACGACATTGAAGACATCAAATTACCAGAAAACTTCTTTGACACCATGAAAGACAAACCCGTCATTTACCAAAGAATGCGCGAGCAGGTATTTGGGCAATTTAGCGATTATGAATATAAACAATGCATAAGACATTTTTATGCCTTTTGTTCTTATTTAGACTACTTATTTGGAAAGCTTATGGCTAAACTTGAAGCCATAGGCCAAAAAGAAAACACACTTGTGATTTACTGTGCAGATCATGGCGATTACAACGGTGAGCACGGACTCTTTGCCAAAGGCATACCTTGTTTCAACGGTGCTTATCATGTACCCAATGTCATGAGATGGCCAGCAGGCATAAAAAACACAGGTAGAAGTGTGCATGAGTTTGTATCCCTTGCAGACTTCGCACCAACCTTTCAAGAACTTGCAGGACTAAAACCAGATGAAAGCCTAACAGGCTCTAGTTTAGTTCCCTTCTTAAAAGATGAAAGCCCTGAGACATGGCGAGATGACATAGCAACCCAATGTGACGGTGTTGAACTGTACTACAGCCAGCGATCCATTAAAACCAAAGACTTTAAATATACCTTCAACGGCTTTGATCAAGATGAACTTTATGACTTAAGCACAGACCCGCATGAAATGCGTAACTTATCCAACAACCCACAGTATGAAAGTGTAAAGCGCGACATGTGCAAACGACTCTGGCGTTTTGCCAAACAAGAACAAGACAGTGCTAATCACAGTTACATAACCGTTGGACTAGCAGCCTACGGACCCGTGGATTCTTTCGAATGTAAATAAAATAGCGATAGAAAAACACTAAGTTCCTGTCTTTAAGGCAGTCATTTCGATGGCATACAGACACAGGTTTAGAAATGTCCTGATGGACTTGGCTCGTTTACATAGACAAAAATCATAGATTATAGAATCTATAGAAGG
>CAZWJZ010000055.1:0-12240 GCA_964634665.1 uncultured bacterium
AAAACATCTGTCCAGAGGGGGGTCATGTAACAAAGAAAGGTTGCACCTGCCAAAAAGAGCCATTCTGGCACCGTAGTCTTGCGTTGTAAAAAGCCTATGGTTATACCGGCAAAGGCTATGGTTCCTAGTGTTGCCGATATCCATGAGCTTAGTACATGAAAGTCAACACCTGCACCTTGCTCAATTAAGATGGGGGTATAGGCAAAGAGTAAAGGCATTACGTACAGTAACTTCGCGTATTTAAAAGCATTCCACCCTGTTTTCCATGGGTCAGCTTGAGCAATGGCAGCCCCCGCATAAGCTGCAATACAGACGGGTGGTGTAATGTTTGAATCTTGAGAGAGCCAGTAAACAATCATGTGGGCAGCCAAAATAGGTACACCTAAATCATTAAGTGCAGGTACAGCTAGTACTGCGGTAACCAAATAAGAGGCTGTAACAGGCATGCCCATTCCTAAAACTAGGGATGCTAAGGCGACGAGCACAATAGCAAATAAGGCTGAGTCGCCTGCAAGGGTTAAAAAGATGGTGGTGAATTTTTGACTTAAGCCTGTTAGGTTAATAACGGCTAGCAAAATACCAATAATACCTACGGTTGCACCAATAACTAGGGTGTTGCGTCCGCCTTCTACAAGGGCTTCCCAGATTTGGCGTGGGTACATCTTGTTATTGGGTGTGAACCAAGATACAGGGATGGTTGCCAGAATGCCAAAAAGAGCTGCGTAGCCGGGTGAGCGGCCCATAATTAAAAAGCAGGCAAAAAACCATGACAAGTCCTAATATTTTAAAGGTAAAGAATCTAACCGTTCAGTACGCTGCGCTTGATGCCCTAAATGATCTTTCGTTTAGTGTAAAACGAGGTCAGATTTTAGGCTTAATAGGGCCAAATGGTTCAGGAAAGACAACCTTATTAAATAGCATTTGTGGCTTTGTACCCTTAAAAACAGGCAGCATTACTTTCGCCAATGCTGATATAAGCAGTATGCCTGCGCATAGCAGAACCCAAATGGGCATAGGGCGGAGTTTTCAAATAGGTCAACTTTTTGAAGATATGACCGTCTTAGATAATGTACTCACCGCAGCTTTTTGTCACTACAATCGCCGCAATGAAGCGCAAGCATGGGCTGCTACTTGCTTAGAGCGCGTTGGACTAACAAAACGAAGCAAAGACACCGCCCAAAACCTTAATTTAGCTAGCAGAAAACGACTCGAGCTTGCTAAAGCATTAGCAGTTAAGCCACGACTGCTTTTATTAGATGAAGTGATGGCAGGCTTAAACCCTGCTGCCTTGACTGAAATGATGGAGCTTATTCTTAGTCTTACGCTTGATGGCACGGCTATTATCCTAATTGAACATATTATGCAGGCCATTGTTGCCTTAGCTGATCAAGTCATTGTTTTGGCTCAAGGGAAAATCATTGCTGAAGGAACGCCGGACTACATAACGCAACATAGCAAAGTTCTTGAAGCGTATTTAGGCGAGGCTATTCATGACTAAAGCGCTTTTAGAACTTAAACAGCTCGGGCTAAATTACGGCTATTTAGAAGTGGTTAAAGATATTAATTTATATGTCGCAAAAGGTCAACTTGTGGGCCTGATAGGCGGAAATGGTTCAGGTAAATCAAGCATTTTAAAAGCGATATCAGGCATGCTAAAACCTAGCACTGGGCAAATCTGTTTTGAAGGTAAAACGATTAACGCTTTAAAAGTTCATGTTTTAAGTGAACGTGGCATAGCACATGTAACAACAGAAAAACATCTTTTCTTAAGCATGACGGTTGAAGATAACCTGCTCTTAGGCGCTTACCTTGCTAAAGCAAAACAACAACGCAAAGCAACGCTAGAACGCGTTTATAAGCTCTTTCCTGACTTATGGGCTAGGCGTAAAGATACGGTTAGCCTATTATCAGGTGGGCAAAGACAAATGCTAGCAGTAGCTCGAGCTCTCATGTCACAACCAAAACTACTCATGATAGATGAACCTTCACAAGGTTTGGCACCCCAACTTGTTAGAACTGTTTTAGAAGCTGTTCAAGAACTCGTTGCAGAAGGCTTAGCAGCACTCATTGTTGACCAAAATGTTAAAGAAATACTAAGCATAATAGACCGAGCTTATGTCTTAGAGCAAGGTAAAATTGTGCTTGATGGGCCATCAAATGATCTGCTGGGCAATTCAAGAATAAAAAAAGTCTATTTAGGCTTATAAAAAAACTTAAGCTAGCTTATCCAAAATAGCTCGAGTTGTTTCTTGGGTTGATGCAGTACCAGCTAAATCTTTGGTTAAATGTGTGCCTTCTGCACAAACCGCTTCAATGGCGCTCATGACTGCTTTAGCTGCTTCTTGTTCACCTAAATGCTCAAGCATCATGACAGCTGTCCATATGCAAGCAATAGGGTTAGCTAAGTTTTTGCCAGCAATGTCTGGAGCGCTGCCGTGAACAGGTTCAAACATACTGGGGTAGGTTCTCTCGGGGTTTAGATTCGCGCCGGGTGCTATGCCCATGCCACCCACAACCGCAGGGCCAAGGTCAGACAAAATATCGCCAAAAAGATTACTAGCTACAACCACATCAAAGCAATCAGGATGCTGCACAAAATGCGCTGTCAAAATATCAATATGAAATTTATGGGTCTGAACATCACTGTAAGTTGCCGAGATAGCTTCAAAACGCTCATCCCAATAAGGCATAGTATGAATAATACCGTTAGACTTTGTTGCTGATGTTAATTGCTTTTTACGGGAGCGCGCAAGCTCAAACGCAAACTTCATGACTCTGTCAACACCACGGCGCGTAAAGATGCTTTCTTGTACGGCCATCTCATGTTCAGTACCCTCATAAAGTCTACCGCCAATAGAAGAATACTCACCCTCGTTGTTTTCACGCACAATATAGAAATCAATCTCACCAGGGTTTTTTAAAGGTGACGCAACCCCCTTTAGTAACCTAACAGGACGTAGATTTACATACTGCTCAAAGGTGCGTCTAATAGGAATGAGTAAACCCCATAAAGACACATGGTCAGGAACACCCGGAAAGCCAACCGCGCCCAAAAAAATACTATCGGAATCACGTAGCTTATCCAAACCATCATCAGGCATCATTTTGCCTGTTTTCTTAAAAAGCTCACAACTCCAATCATAATGAGTATACTCGAGCTTGAAGCCTGTGAGTGCTGAAACTTTGTCGAGTACTTTTAGTGCTTCTGGTACAACTTCTTGACCTATGCCATCTCCGGGGATGAGTGCAATTGTGTAGCTATTCATGGTCTGTCCTTAAGTTTAGGTTGACTCTTGCTGATTTACCACTAGCTGAATAATAGCATTAGGAGTAGAAGGATTCTTATAAACATTCTGCTTATCGTATCACTATGGAGATACTTGGTGCATAAGCGTTTTAAGGTAGGCGCGTTCTAATAATGCTAGGCACTAAAAGTTTTTTATAGCTTTAGTTCTGCTGATAGCTGCAGCAATAACGCTGCTTTATTTGCTAAAAGATGAGAAGTAAACCGCAATGAAGGGACTATGAATAGGCGATAGCTTCTTAATGCTAATGGGGGGCATACTCGAGCTTTTGTGGCTTTTTTTGGTTTTGCCTGTCACTATATTCTTTTGTTTATCTGCCATCTACGCGATTGACTTGGTTTTTGGGTTTGCTTTGCAGAGTAATTCATTAATCTTGCTAAGTCTGGTTTCTGCTGGGTTGTATTTCCTTACATTGATTTGAGCAGGACGCACAGAAGACCGAATTGTGATTTTTGGGTCAGTTTGTTAAACTTTAGAGAGGTTAGTGAAATCTATTTAGCTTTGTAAAGGCTAATATTTCACAACCTAGCGTTGGCACCCTTGTTTGATTTTCTTGAACGGTGATATGATTAGACAGTTAAGGAATGTGAAAACTAGCACAAGCGCACAAGCGTTATGCTAGCTTGATCATTTTTAAGCAATTGCAAGGTTGTTTCTCTTTTTATACCTTGTTAAAAGTCCAGCAGAAGATTATCTGACTGGCTACTTTTCGATGTGATTGCTTGAATCTGGAAAGGAGTATGTTTTTATGTACACCGCTATTTTTTTAATGATGCTTGCTGCCGGCTTTATTGGCGCAGCGGCACTAGCTGTTGGGGGTTTGCTTGGCCCTAAGAAAGCTACCGAAACCAAGCTAGCTGCATATGAATCGGGCGTACCGGCAGTAGGGGATGCAAGAGAACGCTTCCCTGTACACTTCTATTTGGTTGCCATGATGTTTATTATCTTTGATATAGAAACAGCATTCTTTTATCCCTTGGCTGTAAAATTTAAAGCAGCTCCTGAATTTTTATTTATTAATGCCATTATTTTTGTTCTTATTTTGGCAGTTGGCTACATTTATATTCTCAAGAAAGGGGTGCTTAACTGGAAATAGTAGCTTTTTAGCACCCTTAGCAACTCAGCTAGTTAGGAAAATCTGAACTGCTGAACTGCTGAACTGCTGAACTGCTCTCCAGCTTATTTTTATGGCATTAACTGATCTTTTTACCAAAGACGTTCAAGAATTAGAGAACGAAGGCATCTTATTTAGCAGCCTAGAAAAACTTGTGGCATGGGGCCGAAGTAACAGCTTATGGCCAGCAACCTTTGGCTTAGCCTGCTGCGCAATTGAAATGATGCAATCAACCAACCCACGCAATGACCTTGCTAGATTTGGTAGCGAGGTTTTTCGTGCATCACCAAGACAGTCAGATGTCATGATTGTAGCAGGACGCTTAAGCAAAAAAATGGCCCCTGTCATGCGCCGTGTTTACGACCAAATGCCTGACCCTAAATGGGTCATTTCGATGGGTGCATGCGCTAGTAGTGGTGGCATGTTTAATAACTACGCTATTGTGCAAAACGTTGACTCCGTTGTACCCGTAGATATTTATGTACCGGGCTGTCCACCTAGACCAGAAGCGCTTATTTACGCTGTCATGCAACTCCAGAAAAAAGTTCGTGGCGAAGTCTTCGATGAGCGTGGCATAGAGTTACCCATGGTTGAAGGTTGGTCACGATGAGTCTGGTCGAATCTATCGTTAATCAACTTAAAGAAGTGGGTGCTAAACCCGGTGAATTTAAAGGCATGGTTAGCGTAACTGTTGACAAAGAAAACGTTGTAAGTTCTGTCGAAGCAGCCAAAGAAGCAGGCTTCAACATGATTAGTGACATTTTTGGCATTGATTACCTAGACTACCCAGGGCATCAAGGCAAACGTTTTACAGTTGCTTATAATCTATATAGTATAGAAGCTAACGAACGCGTTTATATTCGCGTTAACCTAGATGAAGACGAAAGTCTAGCCACCATTAATCACCTCTGGAAAGGCTCATCCTTTATGGAGCGAGAGGTGTATGACATGTTTGGCGTTGTCTTTGACGGACACCCTGATTTACGTAAACTCATAACGCCTGAAGATTTAGATGGTCACCCGCACCGTAAGGACTTCCCGCTAGGCGAGACACCTACCTTATTTAATGATGGGCGTTTTCTTGACCCTGCCAGTTTTCGAGCTGGCATGACAGGTGGCAACGCTGGTCTTTCTGGCTGGACAGGTGGCGCGCGTAAAGGCGTTTCATCTAAAGGCATCTTAAAAGAAGATGGAGGCAAGTAGTGGCCCTGAAAAATTCAACAGAGCAAAGTACAAACCCTAGCCTAGAAGCTACCCAACCGCATGGTGAGTTTGAAACCAAATACATGCGTGTCAATGTTGGCCCACAGCACCCCAGTACCCACGGTGTGCTGCGCCTTGTTGTTGATATGGACGGCGAACGTATTGCGAACATCATTCCGCAAATTGGCTACCTTCATACAGGTTTTGAAAAAACCATGGAGAACCGCACCTACCAGCAGGGTGTAACGTACTCCAATCGCATGGATTACCTACATGCATTTGGACATGACCTTGCTTATGTCTTAGGTGTTGAAAAACTCATAGATGCTCAGGTACCCGTAAGAGCAGAGCGTATCCGCGTCATACTCACAGAACTAAACCGCATTGCTAGTCACCTTGTTTTCTTTGGTACAGGTATTCTAGATATGGGCGCACTCACCTTATTCTTTTACACCATGCGTGAACGCGAAAAAATCATTGATATTTTCGAAATGGTTTGCGGTGTCCGCATGAACTACGGTTACTTTAGAGTGGGTGGCTTATCTAAAGATGTTCCTGAAGGCTTTGAAGAGCCCGTTAGAGACTTCATAGAAGAATACCCAAAAATGATGGACCAATACGCTGCTCTCTTTGCCAAAAACCCCATCTTTTTAGATCGCACCAAAGGCATTGGCATAATGACGAAAGAAGAAGCCATAAACTACGCCCTGACAGGCCCCAGTTTACGTGCTAGTGGCGTGCCACTAGACTTCAGAAAAGCGCAACCCTACAGTGGCTACGAAGACTATAAGTTTAAAGTACCAACCAGCGAAGTTGGTGACGTGCACGCACGCTTCATGCTTCGTTTTGAAGAAATGGCAGAAAGTCTAAAAATAGTCGAGCAAGCCCTAGACATGCTCGAGCCGGGCGAAGTTAAAGACCCAGACCGTCGCATCAGTTTACCGCCACGTAGTGAACTAGAAAACTCCATGGAAGCCGTAATCTTCCATTTTAAACTCGTAACTGAAGGCTTCCATCCACCCCGTGGTGAAGTCTACGTACCAACAGAAAGTGCACGCGGAGAACTAGGCTACTACCTTGTAAGTGACGGAGGCTCTATGCCTTACAGAGTCAAAGCTCGAGTTCCTAGTTTAATGAATTTGCAATCACTCGAGCCTGCTTGTGTGGGTGGTTTGTTTGCCGATATGGTTATGAATATTGCTTCGTTTGATCCTGTGATGGGAGATGTTGATAAGTAAGATGCTTGAATTAACGACAGTCAAACCTTTTTTTGATGATCATAGTGAGATCCGAGATGAGATTCTTGGGCGTTACCCTGATTATGGTCGTCGTAGTGCGGTTATGCCTCTTTTATGGGAGGTTCAGCGTGTTGAGAAACACGTTAATGAAGCGCGTATTCATGAAATTGCGGGTCTGACAGGGTTGCATCCTACTGAAGTTAAGGGTGTTATGAGTTTTTACTCTACCTATCATGAGCACCCGATTGGTAAGTATCATTTGCAAATTTGTTCTACGCTTTCTTGCTCTCTTGCGGGTAGTGATGAAATGTATGACTTTATTAGTGAAGAGACAAGTCTTGTAAATGGTGAGGTTGACCGCGAAGGTCGTTTTAGCATTCAGAAGGTTGAGTGCCTTGGCTCTTGCACAACGGCACCTGTGCTTCAAGTTAATGACACTTACTATGAAAAGGTTAGTCAGTCTTACTGCGCTAAATTACTGGCTGCTTTTAGAAAAGATGAACTGCCGATACCTGAGCGCGCCAGAAGTGGTGACAATGCCGGTGAAGAAAAAGCAAAGATTGTTGGTGACGCATGAGTGACGCAGTAGCCGATAAACCCAAAGCTATAACCAGTCGTAAAGACCCCCGCTTTGAAGTAACCATGTATAAGTACATTGGTATGGAAAATTCTCATACCTTAGAGTTCTATAAGAGCCATGGTGGCTATGAAGCTGCGAAAAAAGCGCTAACAACCATGTCGCCTAAAGATGTGGTTGAAGAGGTTAAAAAGTCAGGGCTTCGGGGTCGTGGCGGAGCAGGCTTTCCAACAGGTTTGAAGTGGTCTTTTATGCCGCCTGTTGATGGCCGTCAGCGTTTTATTGTCTGTAATGCAGATGAGTCAGAGCCGGGTTCTTGTAAAGATCGTTATGTTTTATCTGATGACCCGCATCAGCTTATTGAAGGCATGATTATTGCGGGTTACGCGATTGGTGCTACCAAAGGTGTGCTTTACATTCGTGGTGAGTATTTTGAGGCTTACGAAAATCTTTATCAAGCGAGACAAGACGCTTTAAAAGAAGGCTTCTTAGGTAAAAACTTGTTTGGTACTGACTTTGAGTTTGACATTATTCTGCATCGTGGTGCAGGTGCTTACATTTGTGGTGAAGAAACTGCGCTTATGAACTCTTTTGAGGGCTTTCGTGCAAATCCACGCTTAAAGCCTCCTTTTCCTGCTCAAGCAGGTGTCTATAGTTTGCCCAGTACTATTAATAATGTAACGTCACTTGCGAGTGCAGTGCATATTATTGCTAAAGGCGCTGACTGGTACGCAAATATGGGTACTGATGATTCTAAAGGCTTTCATCATGTGCAACTCTCAGGCCCCTTCAATAGACCTGGTGTTTATGAAATACCTATGGGCATAACTTACCGTGAAGTGATTTATGACTTAGGGGGCGGCCCAAGTATGGATGTTAAAGCGTTCATACCTGGCGGCTCGAGTTGCCCTATGTTGCCGTTTACCGATGAGTTTCTTGATATGCCCATGGAGTACGCGTCATTGGCTAAAGCAGGTTCAATGCTTGGTACGGGCGGTCTGATACTTATTCCTAAAGAAAAGTGTATTGTGGATGCGCTTGCTAATATTGTTCGTTTTTATGCGCATGAATCTTGCGGTAAATGCACGCCTTGCCGTGAGGGTGTTTCAACTTGGATGCCGAAAATGTATCAGAAACTGCTTTCTGGCTTAGGTGAAAAGGGTGACCTTGAATTACTCGAAGATGTAAGCGAGAATATTCGTGGTCGTTCTTTTTGTGTACTTGCAGATGCCTGTATTATGCCAGTACAAGCAAGCATTAAGCATTTTAGAGCAGAGTACGAATACATGATTGAACATGGCAAATCCATGTATGAAAAACGTAGTTGGTGGGCAGCATGAAGATAAAAGTTAATGATGTTGAGTTGGACTTAGCGCCGGGTACCTCTGCTATTGACGCGGTGTTTAGTGCTGGCTATGACGTGCCGTACTTCTGTTCTCAGGAGTACATGAGCCCGATTGGTGCTTGCCGTATGTGCCTTGCTAAGGTGGGTGCGCCCCGTAAAGACCGTGAAGGTAACTGGATGCTTGATGAGGAAACAGGTGAGCCTAAAATCTTTTGGTTCCCAAATCCCATGGCAACTTGCACAACGTCTGTTATGGAAGGCATGGTCATTGATACGCTAGCGCCTGAAGCTGTTAAAGCTCAAAAAGGCATGGTTGAAATGACCCTTATTAACCACCCACTTGATTGTCCTACTTGCGATAAGGGCGGTGCTTGTGAACTTCAAGATCGCGCTTATGAGTATGGTTCTGGTGAAACACGCTTTGTCTTTGATAAGCGTCACCAAGAAAAACATCATGCTTTAAGTGACTTAATCACCCTTGACCGTGAGCGCTGCATTCACTGCAAACGCTGTGTTCGTTACTTCGAAGAAGTACCTGGTGATGAAGTTTTAGATTTTATTGAACGTGGCGGACACACTTATATTGGCACTGTAGATGACAGTATGCCGAGTAACTTTACAGGCAACATTACAGATATTTGCCCAGTAGGTGCCTTGCTTGATTCAACCAGTCGTTTTAGAGGTCGCAACTGGGAGTACGATCATACGCGTTCAACATCACTGGATGATGCCAGTGGTAGCTCAATCATGATTGACGCACGCACAGGACGAATCGAACGCATCAAAGCAGCCTTAAACACTCAAGTAAACAAAACATGGATTGATGATGGCACCCGCTTTGGGCATGAATATGTCGATAGTCCAGATAGAATCAAAACCCCACTTTTGCGTAAAAATGGCAAACTCGAGCCTGTAACTTGGGAAGAAGCTACTGGGTTTGTTGCTTCTAAACTTAAAGACTTGGCTGAGCATGAAGTTGCTATTGCCATTCGTGCCGATAGCACGCTTGAAGAAGCGGTTGCTGCAAAGTCACTTGCTGATTACTTAAAAACGGGTCAACTTGATCACTATCCGCGTTATGCCAGTTCAGTGATTTCAGAAAACCCAGCAAGCTTTACAGATTTAGCGACAGCTGACGCGATCTTTGTGATTGCAGATGTCACCGAAGAAGTACCTAATGTTGACTTGCGTATCAAAGATGCGCTTAAGGGTGTTGCGCCGGCAGCACTCATGGCGCACGGTGTACCTATTGCAGATCTTCGTTTAAAAGAGCATATGCCACGCAAAAAAGAAATCTTGACGGTAGCGGCACCTTACCGTGTTGACCTCATGAAGCACGCTGGTAAAGCCATTGAATACAAGCCAAATGGTGAAGCGGAGTTACTAGCAAACCTTGATGCTGACCTTAAAAAGCAATTAGAAGAAGCAAAAAATGCTGTTATTGTGATAGGTGCGTTTGTACTCAACTCACCAGAAGCAACCCAAGCAGCAGAAGAACTAGGCAAAGCCACAGGTTCAAAAATCATGAAGTTAGGCGCAATGGCAAACAGCTTTGGTTTAGAAAGTCTAGATGTATTACCAAGCAAAGCCAATTACAGCTACCAAAACATGCTAAACGGTAGTGCAAAAGCCCTCATCCTATCAAACCTAAACCCAGCCCAAAATGAAGACCTAGCCGCTAATCTAGGAAGACTCGAGCTTCTTATGGTTCATGATTTATTTGAGAATGAAACCACAGCCCTTGCTCATGTTGTCTTTCCTGCAAGAACTGGTTACGAAAAAGAAGGCACCGTTGTTAATTTAGAAGGACGCTACTCGAGTGTTAATGCAGCGCCGGTTGATAGTGGTCAGTCTGTTGATTTCACAGGTCTTGTTAAAGAACTAGGTGAGGCTTTTGGTGAGCGCTTAGATGGTCGAAGTGTTCGTAGCGCTCGTCGTTTGCTTAAAAACTCGCTGACTCTTGATCTTAATGCCTTGGCCGATGAAGGTGAGATTGTTGCGGCTAAGTCAGCCAATACAGCGGGTGTTCGCGTTAGTACTTCTGGTAACACAATGCTTGTTCCTACGATGGTTCGTTCTGAGTACTTAAGTCGCAACCCTCAGTTAAGCGCAGCGCAGGGTGGCAGTCTGCTTCGTATTCACCCTAAAGATGCAGCTTCGCATGGTTTAAATCGCGATGATGTTGTTAGTCTTAGGGTGGGTGGTGTGAAGCGCCGCTTAACGGTTAAGCCAAGTCAAGCTGTGCCTGAAGGCATCATGTTAGTGCCTGCGTCATCTGATCAGCCTGTTGGCTTGGTTGAAGCGGATATGTATAGCTTGAGCAAAGAGCAAGTAGCGTTGGAGGTTGCCTAAATGGATCCGTGGTATATAACGCTTGGCAAAGCCCTGCTACTTTGTCTTGTCTTGCTAGGTGGCTTTGCTTATATGACTTTAATTGAGCGTCGACTCCTAGGTCGTTTTCAAGCACGCTTGGGGCCAAATCGTGTAGGGCCGTTTGGGCTTCTACAACCTATTGCTGACGCTATTAAATCAATCTTTAAAGAAGATATAACCGTATCAGCTGCAGATAAGTTTGTGTTTTACCTTGCACCTTTTTTAAGTATTGTTTTTGCCCTTACTGCCTTTGGAGCTATTCCAGCTGGACCTGCTGGGTCTTTCTTTGGCATGAACCCTTGGGTTATGGATTTGGACATTGGTTTACTCTTTGTCTTTGCCGCAACCAGTATTGGGGTTTACGGTATTTTTCTTGGAGGTTGGGCGTCAAACAGTAAATACGCTTTGCTTGGTTCTTTACGTGCCTCTGCGCAGATGATTTCTTATGAACTTGGTCTGGGTTTATCAGCTTTAACGGTCGTTATGATTGCTGGTAGCCTTAATTTTCGTGAGATTGTCGAAATGGGCGTTTGGTCACTTCACCCTTTACTCTGGATACCCTTAATGATTGCGTTTGTGACTTATGTTATTTCAAACATTGCTGAAATTAACCGTACACCCTTTGATATGCCCGAAGCTGAACAAGAGATTGTGGCGGGTTATTTAACTGAGTATTCATCTATCAAATGGGCTCTGTTTCAAATGGCTGAATACGTCAATTCATTCACCGCAGGCGCAGTTATCAGTACCTTATTTTTGGGTGGCTATAAAGGTCCAGCCTTTTTAGATCAATGGATTCCTGGCATTAGCGAATGGCCTTTTATTTGGCTTATTCTCAAAATGGCCATTTTCATCTTCTTATTTATCTGGTTGCGTGCAACTTTGCCACGCTTACGCTACGACCAACTCATGCGATTTGGTTGGATTTACTTATTCGAAATTGCGCTTGGGGCTGCCCTATTAACAGGCTTCCTGATTGCGTTTGTTATTTAGTGGGAGGTACTGAGTGAGTGTACTAGAAATTGCAAAAGGGATGGGCGTTACTCTCGGGCACCTCTTCAAGAAGCCTGTAACGGTCAGCTATC
>CAZWJZ010000055.1:12250-19084 GCA_964634665.1 uncultured bacterium
CTGAAAAACCCGTAGACATAAAACCACGCTTTCGTGGACGGCATCATTTGCTGCGTCATCCTGATACTAATTTAGAAAAGTGTATCGGCTGTAGTCTCTGCGCAGCAGCTTGCCCTGCTTACGCTATTTATGTAGAGGCTGCAGAAAATGACCCTAAAAACCCAACAAGTGCAGGAGAGCGTTACGCAAGTATTTATGAAATAAATATGCTGCGCTGCATTTTCTGTGGATTTTGCGAAGAAGCCTGCCCGACAGGTGCAATTGTACTAGGGCATGAGTTTGAACTGGCTGATTTTGCTTACCAAGATTTTGTCTACGGAAAAGATGACATGATAGTAGGTACTAAAGGTAGCAAATGGCAACGACGTGAAGCAGAGAAAAAGGGTACAGAAGTTAGTCTTGGTCTTAAGTCAGGCTCACGACCCGAACTAGAAGGCGTAGATTACTAAATGTTCGTTTTCCTTATTTTAGCGGTTGTCATGATTACAGGTGCCGTAGGCGTCATTAGTCTAAAACAACCTGTTCACGCAGCTTTATCACTTGTCGCAACACTACTTACCTTAGCTGTTACTTATGTAACGTTAGAGGCACACTTTTTAGCAACTATTCAAGTCATTGTCTATGCAGGCGCAATTATGGTGCTTTTCTTATTTGTAATCATGCTTTTAAATGTACAAGAAGACAAAGAAGAAGCAGGTCTTGCCTGGATACGCCCAGCAGCCTACGGAATTAGTCTAGTAGCCGCATTAGGCATAGTCATAACAGCCTTCCGTAACCCAAGCCAAATACCAGACGCTGCAGTGGTATCATCAGTCTTACAAGGGGGGGGCGCAGAGCAAATAGCAGAAGCACTCTTTAGTGAATTTGTCTTACCCTTTCAACTTGTCGGCGTACTGCTACTAACAGGCATAGTAGGCGCAACCAGTTTGGTACAAAGAAAAGCAGTTGCTGTTTACGGTAGTCCCGAAGCAAAACTTAAAGCACCTGTCGTGAGCGCTAGTGCAACAGGCAGTGTTGCTGTACTAGAACGAGAACCCACACCAGAAGCTAAAGAAGTTAAAGTAGAAAGCAAACAAGAACCCAAAGAAGTAGAAGAACCTGAAACCGATTCAACGGTAGACGAAGCAACGCTACTTGAAGAACTCGGACACACAGAAAAAACCCAAGAAATAAGCGAAGTCACAGCTCAAAAAGCAGAAACAACCCCAGAACCAGACGGAAGCTCGAGCTTGAGAGAAGAGGTCAAAGCAGACTCAAGTGATGCTGGTGTCATTGAAAAAGATGATCTTAAGCGCATTAGTGGTGTGGGCCCTGTTTTAGAAGGCCTTCTTAATGACAGTGGCGTTTTTACGTTTAAACAAATAGCAGCGTTTACCAAAGAAGATATTGCAGCTTTAGATGAAAAGCTCGAGGGGTTTCATGGTCGTATTGAACGTGATGACTGGGTTACTCAAGCAAAAGAATTGGCAGCGGAGAAAGAATGATCTATTTACTTAAAGAAAAAAGTAAGAAGCAAGAAGAAAAAAAACCTTCCTTTTTCCTTTTTCCTTTTTCCTTAAAAGCTCCTGAAAGGGGCAGATGATGGTTCCTACTGAGTATTATGTTGCGCTCAGTGCGATTATTTTTGTGATTGGTGCTATTGGTGTGTTGACACGCCGTAGTGCCATCATGATTTTTTTGTGTGTTGAGCTTATGCTAAATGCTGCTAACTTAGCGCTTGTTGCGTTTGCGCGTCAATGGGCAGGTGTGGGTGGCATGATGGGCCTAAATGGTCAAGCGGCTGTCTTTATCATCTTGGCCATAGCTGCTGCTGAAGTTGCAGTTGGTCTGGGCATTCTGGTGGCTATTTTTAGATATAGAAACAGTACAAATGTTGATAGTTTGTCGGAGGTGCGTTTATGAGCGCTGTTGAATTAGCTGCCTTAGCGCCTCTTTTAGCGCTGCTTGGGGCAATTATTAATGGCTTGTTTGGTCGAGCTTTAAAAGAGCCACTACCGGGCTATATTGCTAGTACCATGGTAGGGCTTGGCTTTCTTTTATCGCTAAGTGCTTTTTTTGCGCTTATGGGTATGGCTGAGCCAAGCGTACACATTACCTTTTGGGATTACCTAAAAGCAGGGCCTTTTGACTTAAGCCTTGGCTTCACTATAGATACCTTAAGCATTACGATGATGATGATCATTACGGGTATTGGTTTTTTAATCCACCTTTACTCTATTGCCTATATGCATGGGGACGCAGGCTTCTCACGTTATTTTGCCTACCTAAACTTGTTTGTTGCTGCCATGCTCATTCTGGTATTAGCAGATTCTTTTTTCCTAATGTTTATTGGTTGGGAAGGCGTAGGGGTTTGCTCTTACTTGCTTATAAGCTTCTGGTACACCAAAACAGAGAATGGCGACGCTGCCAGAAAAGCATTTATTACCAACCGCGTTGGTGATGTTGGCTTCTTAATTGCTATGTTCCTAACGGTTTTTGCGTTTGGTACTCTAAATATTCATGAAGTTAACGAACTTGCCTTAGCGGGTACTGTAGGTGCTGGCTTAATCACGGTAATTGGCATATTTTACTTGCTAGCAGCAACAGGCAAATCAGCCCAATTACCTTTACAAGTCTGGCTGCCAGATGCAATGGCAGGCCCAACACCAGTATCTGCCCTCATTCACGCAGCTACCATGGTTACCGCAGGTGTTTACCTAATTGCTAGAGCAGCACCTTTGTTTGCTTTAACCCCAGTTGCTTCAGGATGGGTAGCTTGGGTTGGAGGAATAACGGCCTTTATAGCCGCTTTTGCAGCCTTTGCCCAAACAGATATCAAAAAGATACTGGCTTACTCCACCATTTCACAACTTGGTTATATGTTCGTAGCTGTAGGCTGCGGCGCTTACTGGGTGGGTATCTTTCATGTCTTCACCCATGCGTTCTTCAAAGCCTTATTATTCTTAGGGTCAGGCTCAGTTATTCATGCACTGGGTGGCGAGCAAGATATAAGAAAAATGGGTGGCCTTCATAAACACATGAAGATAACCAGCTTTACAGCCCTCATTGCTACCTTAGCCATTACAGGGGTCCCCTTCCTTGCTGGCTTTTTTAGTAAAGATGCCATTCTGTCACACGTGTTTAATAGCAAAATGAACCCTGGCTTTGCTAACTACCTGCTTTACATTTTGCTACTCATCACTGCAACCATGACCGCGTTTTATATGTTTCGCTGGTACTATCAAATTTTCAGAGGTGAAGAGAGACTCAGCGAAGAAGCTAAAGAACATGTTCACGAATCACCTGCTCTTATGACAGTTCCGCTCATAATACTAGCTTTCTTCAGCATCTTTGCAGGCTACTTAGGCTTACCTGAATTTGCGTTCCCAAATGCCTTTGTACACTGGCTTGAGTTTTCAATAGAAACGCCGGTAAGTTTCAAGCATCCGTCTTTAGCTGTAGAATGGTTCTTGGTCTTGGAATCTATTTTCGCTGCAGCTCTAGGCTTTTTTGCTGGCTACTTTATTTATCACAAACGCAAAGGCAAACTCCCCGAACGAACTCGAGTTTTTACTAAGGCATCTGAAACAGCTTTGGGTTTTGATAAGTTTTACCGCACTATTTTCACTAGACCTTCTGAAAAAACAGCAGCTGGCTTTTCTGCTTTTGATGACAGCATAGTGAATAAAGGTATTGCGCGCTCAGTCGGCGTTTTTGCGGTTATAGCAAATATGGTGCGTTGGTTTCAGACAGGCTATGCAAGGCAATATGCCCTTGCTATGTTTGTCGGAGTGGCTATTTTTGCCTTAGTTGTTGCATTTAGTGGAGGTCTAGCATGAGTCTTGCTGTTCTTCTAGTACCTTTCTTTACAGCTGTTGTGGTTGCTTTTACGCCTGTTCGTGGCATTGCTTACGGTATTGCTTTGTTAAGCACATTCGCAACGTTTGTACTGTCTTTGTTCTTAGCTGATTCGGCAGTTATTAGTGAACTCTGGATTCCGGGTTTTGGTGCCTACTTTGAGCTAAGTGCTGCAGGTGCTGCTACTGCACTTATTCCCGTTGCTGCTCTTGTTATGATTCCTACCGTTTACTATGCAGGATATAAAATTACTGAACGTACTGCTAGCATGCTTGCCTTGCTTTTAGCTATGCAGGCGGGATTAAACGGTATTTTCTTAGCTAAAGACCTCATTATGTTCTATATATTCTGGGAAGCAACGCTTATTCCTAGTGTCCTTATGTTAGGCATTTGGGGTCGAAAAGAGCGCCGTCAAGCTGCGCTTAAGTACCTCATTTACGCTGTTGCAGGTTCGTTCGTTATGCTGGTTAGCATTTTGGCAATCAAACCCCTATCAGGTGCAGTGAGCTACCGCATAAGTGATTTACTACTAGCTACACCAAACTTAACAACAGCCACGCAAATCTGGTTATTCTTAGGTTTAGCGATTGGTATGGCTGTCAAGTTGCCGCTGTGGCCTTTACATGGCTGGCTTATAGATTTTAATGAGCAAAACCATGAATCTGGCGTGGCAGATGTTGCAGGTACACTTTACAAAGTAGGGGGCTTTGGCTTCTTTGCTTGGGCACTTCCGTTACTGCCAGCAGCAGCCAATAGCATTGCTGTTCTTTTCTTAATCCTCTCAGCCTTTACAGCTGTTTACGCAGCCATGATCGCCACCACCCAAACCCACCTTAAACGCTTTCTTGCCTACGCATCTTTGGCGCATATGGGTGTGGTGGGCGTAGGTATATTTGGCTTGCACATAGCAGGGCTTAATGGTGCGGTTTTCTTACTCGCAGCCCAAATGCTCTCAACAGGTGGGCTCTTTTTAATAAGTGGCATGCTTTATGAACGAAAAGGAACCTTTGATATGAATGCCTACGGTGGCCTTTCAAAAAGTGCCCCCGCACTGGCAGCCATGACGCTCTTCATCCTCTTTACCAGCATAGGCGTACCCGGTTTAGCTAACTTCCCAGGCGAATTCCTTAGTCTCATGGGAGCTTTCCAAACCAATCCATGGATAGCAGGCTTCGCAACCCTAAGCGTAATTGCAGCAGGTGTCTACGGCGTAAATGCCTACCAACGCATCTACCAAGGTGAACAAAAAGAAGCCATAAAAGAAATAAGCTCAGCAGAAACCTTCGTACTCATCCCCCTAATCGCAGGCATTTTATGGTTAGGCTTAGCACCCGCAGTATCGCTAAAGCACATAGACCAACAATCTGCCATAGCAGTCGAACAGCTCGAGCTTAGTCAACAAAGCAATCAAAATGAACTTGCAGGAGGTAACTAATGTTCGGCACGGTTGATCTTAATTTTGCACCTTTAGCCCCTGCACTTGTACTTTTCTCGGTGGCAGCACTCGGTATTATCTGGTCACTATTTGAAGAAAACAGTAAATTCATGGCGATGCTTGGGTTTATTGGCATTACAATGTCAAGCCTGTTTAACCTTCAACTTATTCTTGCGGGTAGAGATACAGGCTTGTACCAAACAAGTTTTGGTTTGCAATACATTGCTGACGCACCCGCCCTTGGTTTTAACTTTGTCATTCTAATAGGTACAGCTTTAGCGCTACTCATTAGCTATGACTATTTAAAGCGTGCAGACTTAGAGCATCCCGAGTACTATCCGCTTATTCTGCTCAGTGCTACGGGTGCCATGATTATGGCAGCGGCAGGCGATTTAATCACGCTTGTTTTAGGCTTAGAAATTATGTCACTTGCTGTTTATGTACTCTCAGCATGGCGACAAAATGCACGTGAAAGCGAAGAAGCTGGCATGAAGTACTTCCTGCTGGGTGCCTTTGCATCTGCCTTTCTTATTTATGGGATTGCCCTCATGTACGGTGCAACAGGTAGCTTTCAGTATGGAAATATAGCTGCCGCCCTAAATGCAGATGGCTTTAGAAATACTATGTACGCAACCTTAGGTGGCCTCATGATACTTGCAGGCTTAGGCTTCAAAGTAGCTTTTGCACCTTTTCATCAATGGGCACCCGATGTTTACACGGGCGCACCCACAAGCGTAACTGCGTTTATGAGCGTAGTTGTAAAAGCAGCAGCCTTTGCAGCTCTCTTTAGAGTAGTGGCTAGCTTCATGACTAGCCTGCCTGCTGTTGTCATGCAACTCTTAGTCATAATGATTGTATTAACACTTGTTATAGGCAATCTAGGTGCACTATTACAACAAAGCATGAAACGCATGCTTGCCTACTCAGCCGTAGCTCACGCAGGCTATTTAGGCTTAGCATTGCTCGCAGCTAACACCGTGGGTACCAAAGCAGCGGTTTTTTACCTAAGTGCCTACGCACTCATGAACGCAGGCGCATTTGCCGTACTGACCCTCATGACTGACAAAAATGATAAAGGTGACGCCATAGAGCGCTTCGCAGGACTCGGCAGAACCCGACCCGGCTTAGCTGCCTCTTTAAGCATCTTCTTACTAAGCCTCGCAGGCATACCCCTACTCGCTGGTTTTGTTGGCAAGATAATGGTCTTTCAAGCAGCCATAAGTGCAGGTTACTCAGGACTCGCTGTACTAGGTATTATCACTAGCATAGTTGCGGTAGTGTACTACATACGCCCGATTGCCTACATGTACTTTAGAGATAGCGAATACCAAGCCCCCGACATTAAAAGCGGTGCTACCAGCTGGGCTATAGGCCTCGCGGCCTTCGGAACCGTATTCCTAGGGATATTCCCCGGTTGGTGGGCAGGGCTCATTAACGTAGGAAAAAGCATCATAGCTGGCATGTAAATAAAATCTAAAAACAAGTTAAAAAAAGAAGCTCGAGTTATTAACTCGAGCTTCTTTTTTTAACAATGCGACTCATAATTAGATTCATAGCATGAC
>CAZWJZ010000056.1:0-17177 GCA_964634665.1 uncultured bacterium
ATTCTATCTACAATGCCAGATAGAATTCGGTCTTATATCAGGTTACCTTGGTGGCACTTGGGACCGAATTCTATCTGGCATTGTAGATAGTTTTATTGTCATTCCTCGACTGCCCTTACTAATTTTGATTGCAGCCATGGTTAGAGGTCAAATGACAATAGTAGGACTAGGCATTTTGTTAGGTTTACTCGACTGGGCGTTTCCGTCTAAACGTTACCGCTCTCAAATATTAAGTCTTAAAGAACGTGATTTTACCCAAACAGCCATCTTTTCAGGTATGCGCACCTTCAAAATCGTGGTGCAGGAACACTTACCTTTCATCATTCCTTTTTTACTTGCAGACGTTGTCAGTGGCTTTCTTTTTGCTATTGGCATGGAAGTTACGCTAGCCATTTTTGGTCTTGCTGACATGAATTCACAAACCATTGGCACCATGATTTATTGGGGCAATTACTACCAAGCGCTTTTAACAAATAAAATTTGGGTTCTGGCAGCTCCGATTGGTGCCTCCATTATTGTAGTTGTAGGTTTTTATCTGGTTTCTGTTGGCTTAACAACTTACCTTGACCCACGTACAAGGCTAGCAAGGCTTCAGGTGAAAAGCTAATTATGGCAAAAACCATAGTAACTGCCAAAGGTTTAAAAGCTTACTACATTACAAAATCTTATGGAGTTGAACGCACCGTTCAAGCGGTTGACGACATTTCTGTCTCTATCAAAACTGGCGAAGTTTACGGTCTCGCAGGTGAATCTGGCTGCGGTAAATCAACACTGCTAAAAGTATTGCTCGGAGATTTCCAGCCTCCACTAACCATTGTAGAAGGTAGCGTTACCTACCAATTTGACGACATGAGCAAAGATGCTACAAAGCTAAGCGAAGCAGATAAACGTGACATTCGCTGGAATAAGGTGTCTTACATTCCTCAAGGATCCATGAATGTACTTAACCCTGTAAGGCGTATTCAGGACACTTTTCATGATTTTATTACGACGCACAAAGGCACGACAAAACCTGAGTCTTTTGAAATGACTCGAACCTATCTACGTGACCTAGGCTTACCTGAAAAAGTGATGCGTTCTTACCCTCATCAGCTTTCTGGCGGTATGAAACAACGCGTAACCATAGCGCTAGCAACAATCCTATATCCCAAACTCATTTTTGCAGATGAACCCACCACTGCGCTTGATGTTGTTGTGCAAAGAGGTGTCATTCAACTCCTTAAAGACATTCAGAAAAAAGAAAACAGCACTATTGTGCTCATTACACATGATCTTGGCGTGCATGCTAATCTTGCCGATCGCATTGGTATTTTGTACGCAGGAAAACTCGTTGAAGAAGCAGCAACTCGAGCGATTCTCAAAACACCCCAACATCCTTACACAAAATTTCTAATCAACTCTCTACCAAGTTTTGATGAACGAAATGACAAGGAAGGCATTCCGGGCCGACCACCTGCGCTCGATCATCCGCCAAGTGGTTGTCGTTTTCACACACGCTGCCCCTTAGCCTTAGAAAAATGTAGCAGCATTGAACCCCCAATGCTCGAGATTTCCCCCGGTCACCGTGCTGCCTGTCACTTACTAACTGATGAGGTTAACCATGCAGCAGCCTAAGAATCTTCTTGAAGCCAAAGACCTGAGTAAAATTTATGAAATTCGAAAAGGGTTTTCAAGTCAATCATTTCATGCTGTCGATAAAGCCAGTTTTAACCTAGCCACAGATACACCCGAAATTTTTAGTATTGCAGGTGAAAGTGGCAGCGGCAAATCAACCTTAGCCAAAATGATCTTAGGCATGACAAACTCGAGTTTAGGTGACTTGACTTATAAAGATCGTGCTATTGATAGTTTGACCAATAAAGAAAAACGAGCATGGTTTTATAGTGAAGTGCAACCTGTTTTTCAAGACCCTTTTGCTGCGTTTAGCCCTTTAAAGCGTATTGATCATTATCTTTATGAAACGGCTGAAAATTACAATATTGTCAAGCGTTCTGAGGCTGATGAGTACATAAATTCAGTTCTAAATGAAGTTGGCTTATCTCTCGCTGAAATTAAAGGTCGATTTCCAAATGAATTGTCTGGTGGACAGGCGCAACGTGTTGCTATAGCTAGAGCTCTCATTACTAAACCCTCTTTAATTGTGGCAGATGAGCCGGTTTCCATGCTGGACGCGTCACTACGAATGTCCATTGTTAACATGTTTCGCAAGTTAAAAGAAGATAACGGTGTAAGCATTATTTACATTACGCATGATTTGGCCACTGCTTATTACTCAGCAGACCGAATTGCTGTTATGTTACGTGGTTGGATTGTTGAAATGGGGCCTGTAGAAAAGGTGTTAGGAGAACCCCTGCATCCTTATACACAGAATCTAAAAGACTCAATACCTCAAGCTGACCCCGATAAAGTTTGGGATAAAACAAGCAATTTGGCTGACATGGAAGCCGATGAGTATACGCGCGAAGGTTGCCGGTTTGCTGGTCGTTGCCCCGCGGTGATGGATAAGTGCCATAAACAAGAACCCCCAAATTTTCAGCATTCAGGCAGAACTGTGAAATGCTTTTTGTATGAGTAAACTAGGTAAAGATTGAAATCATGACTTTACTTAAGCCTAATCAAAGAACAAAGCAGCTTTACTAAAAGGGATTTGAGGCAATGCAAAATATCACCTTTTCTAGATTAAGAATTTAAGGATACACTAGCAGCTTAGGTATGAAGCGACCCACTCAGTCAGACGTAGCCAAACTTGCCGGTGTTTCCCGAGCTACGGTATCTTATGTACTCAATAATCCAAACGGCAACGTAACCATTTCTACTGAGACTAAGCTCAGAGTATTAAAAGTAGTAGACGAACTAGGCTACCAACCAGACACTCGAGCCCAGTCTCTTCGTTCGGGTGATAGTAAAACCATTGGCTTACTGATTCCAGATATTCATAACCCGCACTTCTGGCAGACTACTGAAGGGGTTGAAGAAGAAGCAAGAAAAGCGGGTTATGATCTCTTATTTGCTCACAGTAACGCCAACCAAGACCTTGAAGACTACTGCTTACAAAGCTTATCAAGACGAACCATTAGCGGTCTCATTATCATTAAAGCAGCAAACGCTCTTTCGACTAAAACACGTAAGCAACTCTTGCAATCAGGTCGACCTGTTGTTGAGTTAAGCGAAAATTCTGCCGATTTTGATACCATCATTACGCACTATCGAGACGCAACGAAAGAAGCCATGCACTATTTACTCGAATTGGAGCACAAGCACTTTGCTTTTATTAATGGTGTAGCGCAACTTGTAGTTGGTACTGACCGACTCGAGCCTTATCATAGCGTTTTAAATGCTGCAAATATTCCTGAGTCCCAGCATAATGTCATTAATTGCGGCATTACACCAGAAGATGCCTACCAAGCTGCCTACCAAGTTTTAAGTCAGCCAAAACGCCCAACCGCTATTGTTGCCATTAATGACCTTTTGGCAATAGCCGTTTTACGAGCGGCCGCTGACCTTGGCTTAAATGTTCCGAATGACCTATCAGTCATAGGCTTTGATGATATTGCGCTAGCTAGCTTTATAAATCCAAGATTAACAACGGTTCTAAGAGAAACAAAGGCTGAGGGTCAGCAAGCCACCAAGTTATTACTCGAGCGTTTAGCAAACCCAAACCTACCTGTTCGTACCTTGAGCATGCCAGCTAAGCTTGTTGTTAGGCAATCAACTGGCCCAGCTCCTTTCTAAATCAAGTTAGTCTTTATGGCAAAAATGAGATTAATTACGACTATTTTCAAGCAGAAATCAACTTTAGCATCAAAATCAATAAAAAATCAGGCAAGCCTACATTGTGGTTTTTAAAAACATCTAAACTAGAATTAGGGAAGGTAGTTTCACAATGTCGAGCTCTAAAGTTATTAACATTATTCATAATCCAGAAAAAAATCGCTTTGAAGCAAGCCTAGCTGAAGGCACCGCTGAACTTGTTTATATGAAAGTAGGCGATACCCTTATTTTTCATCACACAGAAGTACCCGAGGCCCTCGAAGGGCAAGGTATTGGCAGCAAGCTTGCCAAGGCAGGGCTCGAGTATGTCAAAGAGAATAATATATCTGCTGCGGCCCTCTGCCCTTTTGTTAAGGCTTATGTGCAAAGGCATCCTGAATACCAAAGTCTCTTGAAATTAAAGGCTTAAAGGAGAAAAATGTCAGAACCTAAACGCAAAGCTCGAGTGTATCAGGGTGAAGCTATAGCTGTTAGTTATGAAGTTAGTTTGTGTATGCACGCAGCTGAGTGCGTGAGTAGTGGCTTAAAAAAGGTGTTTGATAAGTCGGCTAGACCTTGGGTTAATGCCGATGGTTCTAGCCCTGAGCGTATTATTGATGTGATTGAGCGTTGCCCTTCAGGCGCGTTGCAATATGAGTTTGAACTTCCTGAAAAAGCAGAGGTTAATAGGGTTACCCCTCAGCCTGATGGTGCCTTGTACTTCAGGGGTGACTTAAACCTCGAGCTTTCAGGTGAAACGGTAAATGCGAAGCGGCTGGCCTTGTGTCGTTGTGGACACTCAAAAAACAAGCCTTACTGTGATTACAGTCATCATGAGGCAGGTTTTCATGATGAGGGCATTCCAGCAAGTCAATTAGCCACTGAGATCATTGATACAGAGACAGCCTTAAGCATTTCACCTAGCAAAGATGGTCCTTTGCTGGTAGATGGTGCATTTGCACTTAGGAGTATGAATAAGCAGTACATTTCTTACGGTACAAAAACGGCATTTTGTCGTTGCGGTCACGCAAAAAGCAAGCCTTTTTGTGATGGCTCTCATGTTGATGCAGGTTTTGAAGGCTAAATCAAACCTTAAAAGACCTCCCCGTAGAACACAGGAGGTCTTAAATTTAAAAAAACTAAATACCTATTTTAACCATCTAGTCTCACTCAGTGCCAACACCTAAAGTCAAAAAGTCGTTGCTATAAAAAGCGTTAGCAGGCAAAGCTGTCTCAACTCGACCTGTCTGCTTAAGAAGCTCGAGCGTATCTTCCCAACCTTTTGGGTCACTAAAGCCTATACCTAAAGTATTTGAAAAATCAGACGTGTAGAGCTTTGTTGAGCTAAGCAAAACAGCCAAACGATCATCACTTAGGTTTTCAACGTATTGCTTTGAAGCTTCAAACGCTAGGTCTGGTTGATTTAAAGTTAGCTCGAGTGCTTGTTGGCTTGCTAGTAAAAAGCTTTCTACAAGACTACTGTTTTCAAGCATCTTATCTGTGGTAATAATTCCGTTGCCAGCTGATAAATTGAAGCTACTTGTATCTATAATATTTACACTTATACCTTGGTTCTCTAAGATGATAGGTTCGTTATTAATGAATCCCATAGCAACATCTACCCGACCTGCTAACACTGCTTCAACTTGAGTAAAGCCTATTTGTTCTATTGTTAGGTCGTTTTCTTCTAACCCTGCGGCTTTAAGAACAGCTTGTAAAGAAGTGTAAGAAGTTCCAAATAAACCTGGAATGCCTAGCGTTTTCCCTTTTAAATCTTCAATACTTCTAATGTTTGCATCTGCTAGAGAAAAAAGAACATTAGGCACTTTTTGATACATGGCCATGATGTACTGAAACGGTACAGCTTGTTCATTTTGAGCCCGCAATGCAATGACATCTTCTGCGTCGCCCACCACAAAATCTAACCTTCCTGTTGACAAGAGCGGGTAAAGCTCGGTAACAAAGCCATGTTGAAACTCAACTTCTAGGCCTTGTTCAGCATAAATACCTTCAACAACTGCCAAATAAAAGGGGGCAAATTGAACGTCAGGCAAATAACCTAAGCCAACTCGCAGTTTCTGAGGTTCTTGGGCAGCAGCCAGCAAGATAGCTAGCAAGAATAGAACGGATACAACACGACGAAAAACGACCATAGAACATTGTTCAGGCATAGGGGCACCTGAACATCCTCCTTCTTTCATCCGGACTATTACCGTCGGCTCTTGAATTTCACAAGATCGGGCCTTAGAGAAAAATTTCTAAGGCTTAGTAGACTTACGCAAAGCTATTGTAGCTTCGTGATCACTACCGGTGAGGAATTACACCTCGCCCTGAAGGATGAGTCAAAAGACTCGAGTGTTAAGAGTACAGCTTGTAACTCGGGTCTGTTTGTTGCACCCACAACAATGTGCACAGCTTTGCCTTAATGGTTCTCTAATTTCTTTATAGACCGAGTGACTTTCTCTTGTTTCTTTCGACATGCTTATTTTGCTTAAGAAAATTAAGTGACCTTCTTACTCCTAAAACTGTTAATAGGTCTTGATATTATGGTTATTTATTGAGAAAAAAGGCGCTAATCACTTGCCAGTTTCTGAAACTAAACACCAAACGATTGCTGAAAAGTTGCTGTGTGCGATCTTACTCAACTGTCTTTTATTTTCACCCTAACATAAAAACTATGCTATTATTTCCTTAGACGAGTTGAATAGGAGCGTGAAAGTTTCAAGACAACCCTGCAGTGTGAGTTAACCGAAGAAGCCCTTTTGGGTTTTCGGATGGCAAAATCTCTCGCGTGAAGGTTGTGGAGAAGCAGAAACCGAAAAGGTAAAGACTAAAAAAGATTCATTTCTTTTAAGCGTCCAAAGAAAACAGACACACCTTATCGTCCTTTGTTTTTCCCAATTTGTAACGAAACTCAGCTTACAAAATAGAGCGTTATTTTTGTATTTTGAGTTCTGTATCTATAGCTAGATAATCTAGTGCATAGTTACATTTGCTTTAACTTAGTTTAGACCTGTTTGGTTGTTTGAACCAACGTTATGAGAGACTATCAAAAGATTTCTCAAGCACAACCCAGCAACACTATCCGCGTAGCACAAGCTTTACCTCAGCATGGACAAGCAGTTTATGAAATCATCTGCTATGCCAACGGCTTTGACCCCTCAAAAAATATTGAAGGTGTTTTTGGCTTAGATGACTGGCCAAAATTACTAGAGACTTTTCCCGAAGGTCAGTTTGTTGCTCTTAAAACAATTAATGGTGAAGAGCGTGTTGTTGGCTTAGCCATTTCTATGCGCACAAATTACAAGCCTTCTGAAAGACCGCTTGCTTGGCGCACCATGATTGGCGATTTATCTTTAAAAGAACATGACAATAAAGGCCGTTGGCTCTACGGGGTTGAAAAAGCTGTTCATCCTGATTTTCAAGGTATGGGTATTGGCTCGGCTCTTTACAAAGCACAGTTTAAACTTGTCAATACCTTGCGGTTAAAAGGTATTTATGCCGGTGGCATGTTAAAAGGTTTTAAAAACCATTGTCACAAAATGTCAGTCAGAGAATACGCTGGTAAAATAATGCGTGGTGAACTATTTGACCCTACTGTTAGTGTGCAAATGCGCAAAGGCTTTAAGCCGCGCAGCATTATCGAGAACTACAGCTGGGATCATCAGGCGCATCACACAGGCATGCTGATTGTCTGGGAGGCACCGAAACCCATCCGTACTAAAAAAGCCCCTTATTTACATACAAAGTAAATGAACGTTATTATTTTAGGGGCGGGCATGGCTGGTCTTGGTGCAGCCAAAAGCCTTCAGAATGCAGGGCATGTCGTTACAGTTTTAGAAGCAAAGGACCGCATTGGTGGTCGCACCTTCACAAATCGTAGCTTCAGTGATCATCCAGTTGAATTTGGTGCTGAGTTCATACATGGTAGTAAAGCAGCTACTTGGCCTCTTATAAAAGAATTAGGCTTGGAAACCCTTCACTGGACCAAAACTACTGACTCTCTTGTTCATCTAGAAGATGGCACGTGGGCAAGTATGGAACAAGCAAGGCAAGAACGCCCCGACTTTGACATTACAAGATCTTGGCGTTTACCTGAGGTAGACGCCTTACCTAATGAAGACTGGCGTAGTTACTTAAGCCGCATTGGCTTTGATGAAAAACAACTACGCTATGTCAGACGCTCCTTTGCCAATGCTTGCGGTGAAAGCATGCGTTTTTTAAGTGCTCAAGCCATGCTCGAGCTTATTTATGATAAAGGTGGGCAGAGTGGCGAGGGTGATTATCGCTTAATGAGTGGTTATGACTCGTTAGTGAATCATCTTGCTAAAAACCTTGATATTCGCCTGAACGATCCTGTCATTAGTTTGAAACAAAGAGCCTCAGCAAAGCTATCTATTGAAACGCTTGATGCTGAAATCTTTGAAGCAGATGCTGTTATTATTAGTATTCCGCTGGGTGTTCTACAATCAGGAAGCATCGCTTTTGAGCCCGCCTTAAGCCCCAGCAAAAAACTGGCTTTACTAGGCTTACGCATGGGCCCTGTTATAAAACTTATATATAAGTTTAGAAGCCCTATTGTTGACAAAAATATAATGGCTATTTATAGCAGTAATAACCCGCCCATGTGGTGGTCACCCAGTTTTGGACATAAGACAAATCAAACGATTTGGACTGCTTTTGTAAGTGGTGATTGGGCTATGGATTTACTTGCTAAAGGCGAAGAAGGCGCGTTGCAGGCAGGTCTTGAAAGCTTAAAGGCTGAGCTTAACCTTTCTGAGCTTGAACCTTTAGACATGCATTTAGAAAACTGGCCAGATGACCCTTACACAAGGGGTGGGTATAGCTATGTTTTACCTGGCCATGATGGTGCTCGAGAGCAACTTGCTAAAAAAACACCTCCCTTATTTTGGGCTGGAGAAGCAACCGAACCTGAAAACAGAGCTGCAACCGTGCATGGTGCTTACCTTAGCGGGCAACGCGCAGCCCAAGAAGTCATTGAGTTTCTAAATCAAGATAAGTAAGACTCGAGCCTTATAATTTCAAGCTGGTCACCCTCTTGGTAACTTGTGTGTGGTGGAATAATCGCTAGCGCATCTGCACTAAGCATGGAGCTAAGCACACCTGAATTTTGATTACCTGTTGTCGTTACATGAGACAAGCCGTCACTAGCTTGGTTTAGTGTTAGGCGCACAAAGGTTTCTTTGAACCCTGCACTTTTTAAAGGCACATCCGTTAGGGCTTTTTCCCGCTTTAAATAAGGCAAGGCTGAGTTTTCACCAGTCATTTTCTGAACAGCAGCTCGCGCCAAAATAATAAAAGCAATCATGCTTGAAACAGGGTTACCCGGCAAACCAAGAATAGCTAAGTTATTCCACTCTCCAAACAAAACGGGTCCAGCAGGTCGCATGGCTACCTTCCAGAAATGCACCTCTCCTTTTTCAAACAGTAAATCCCGAACAAAATCATACTTACCCATAGACACCCCGCCAGAAGTCAGCAGCAAATCAATCTCACCCACTTCAGCAATGACGCGCTCGAGTGTTTCTAAATCATCTTTGACACGTGGTAAAATAATGGCTTCAGCGCCTGCTGAACAAATTAAGCCCGCAACAGAATAACTGTTTGAGTTGTAAACCTGACCAAGCTCGAGTGTTTCTCCGGGTTCTATGACTTCGTCACCTGTTGCTAGGATGGCGATTCTTGCTTTTCTACTTACTTTTAAACTAGCATGCCCTGTTGCTGCGGCTATGGCTACGGATGCAGCATTTAATCGGCTTCCTTTTTCTAGCTTAGTCTCCCCTTTTTTAAAATCTTGACCTTGCTCTCGAATGGCGGATGCATCTGCTTTTGCAATAATTTTTACTTTGTTGCCTTCTTTAGAGGTATCTTCAATTCTTATGACTGCGGTTGCGCCTTCAGGAACAGGGGCTCCTGTATAGATGCTTACGCATTGCCCTGAGCTAATTCTCCCTTCAAAACGACTTCCAGCTGCAACTTCTCCTAATAAGTCAAGATAAACAGGATTCACTTCACTTGCATCGACTGTATCTTCTCCTACACAAGCGTAGCCATCGAGTGCTGAGTTATTTAGGCTTGGGTGATCAACCAGGCTCACCACATCCTCAGCTAAAACACGCCCGTACGCTTCTGAAAGAGCAACTTTTTCCAACTCTAGTTTAGTTATTTTTTCTTGAATAATAGAAATAGCTTCTGTTACTGAAATTTGACTCTTGTAAGACATACAACCATCATATGTGAGTAGTGGCAAAAAACTCTGTACTTTAAGAACTACTCAACTTCTTAACCTGCGTATGCATGGTAGAATTATGGTTGATAGCCGTTTAAGCCTACGAAACATAAGGAGACCACATGAGTTACAAGCATATCAACGTTCCTGATGGTGACAAAATCACCATTAAAGACGGTAAATTACAGGTATCTGACCAACCTATTATTGCCTTTATCGAGGGTGACGGTACAGGGCCTGATATTTGGCAGTCAAGCATTCGTGTCTTAGATGCAGCTGTTGAGAAAGCCTATGCTGGCAAAAAGAAAATAGCTTGGATGGAAGTTTATGCGGGTGACAAAGCCAATGAGGTTTACGATGAGATTGTGTGGTTACCAGACGAAACCATTGATGCGCTGAATGAATATTTAGTTGGCATTAAGGGTCCTTTAACAACACCTGTTGGCGGTGGCATTCGCTCTATTAATGTTGCTATTAGACAAAAGATGGATTTGTACGCTTGTATTCGCCCTGTAAGATACTTTGACGGCGTACCTAGCCCTGTCAAAAACCCTGAAGATGTAGACATGGTTATCTTTCGCGAAAACACCGAAGATATTTATGCAGGCATTGAATTTCAAGAAGGCACTGAAGAAAATGCCAAGTTCAAAGCATTGTTAAAAGAGCATTTCCCTGAGTCTTACGCAAAAATCCGCTTTCCTGATACAAGTGGCATTGGCATAAAACCAACCTCTAAAGAAGGTACAACCCGCCTTGTCAGGGCCGCTATTAACTATGCTATAGATAATGACCGTGACTCTGTAACGTTAGTACATAAAGGCAACATTATGAAATTTACTGAGGGCGCTTTTATGGAGTGGGGCTACGCAGTAGCAGCTGATGAGTTTGCTGCCACACCCCTAGATGGTGGTCCTTGGCACACCCTCAAAAACCCAAAAACGGGCACCATCATAACCATTAAAGATGTTATTGCAGATGCCATGCTTCAGCAAATCATTTTAAGACCCAAAGAGTATGGTGTTTTAGCAACCATGAACCTAAATGGTGACTATATTTCTGATGCATTAGCAGCGCAAGTAGGTGGCATTGGTATAGCACCCGGTGCAAACATCAACTACGATACAGGACACGCAGTTTTTGAAGCAACCCACGGAACTGCACCAAAATATGCTGGGCAAGACAAAGTAAACCCAAGCTCAGTCATTTTGAGTGGCGAAATGATGCTTCGTCACATAGGCTGGAACGAAGCTGCTGACCTAATTATCAGCAGCATGAGTAAAACCATTGGTACAAAAACCGTTACCTACGACTTTGAACGCCTCATGGACGGTGCAACTCTTCTCAAATGCAGTGAATTTGGTGACGCACTCATTTCAAATATGTAATTAGTAATTTTAAATCACTTCGAAGGCTGAGCTTAAACACTCAGCCTTTTCTCTATAAATAAGCATCATGCCTGAACGCTTTAAACTCGAGTCCTTCAATCATGCTTGGTCTGAATGCTATGAACAAGAGAGCGCTCGAGTGCTGCCAGTTTTAGGTCTTTGGACGGAGGGTGGGCTTATTTGGCGTATGGTTCATGTCGGGTCTATAAGGTTAGAAAATGTGTCTGCAGCTGCCGAACATGATATCTTAAAGACGTTTATCCTATTCAGTTAGATGCTAAGAGCATCCTCGCCTTAGAATTTTTAGGCTACGTTTATCACGTCCACGCTCGAAAAGAAAAGCAGTTTATTGATATCTCACTCGAGCCTAATTCTAAAAAAGATTGGCTTTACCGACGAGATGAGAGTATAACTTTATGCACAGAGAAAGCCCTATTGTATAGCAAGCAAATACCTTACTTAGCCCCAGAGGCAGTATTGTTTTTAAAAGCCCGAATTCGTGGTGAATCACCAAGAGCTAAAAATAGGCTGGACTTTTTTCGCGTCTTAGCTGTTTTATCTAAAAGTCAAAATGCATGGCTTAAAACAAGTATTTACCTAGAAACTACTGATCCTCCTTGGCTTTTAGCCTTAAAAGCTGAGTTTATCTAAGATTTTGCTATTAGAACTATGACAAATGAAAGCCAAATTCGTTATGCTGTCAACCTGTGATTCGGTCTTTAGCTGCAGATGAACTCCCTTGGTTTCTAAGTCAAGCTTTCAGCTTTTTAGGACACAATGACCCTAGAGGTCTTGCCTTTAAAACCGTAAAGCTATTAAAGGATGATGATCTTGAAGCTGACCATTGCTTTGTACTCATAGAAAACAAACAAGCCCTTGCAGGTGTTCATGTAATTGCGCCAGATGAAGATGACGATGATCAAAACTTACACATTGTTTACCCTTGGTTTAGTCAAAATGCTGCTGATTTAGAACGACTATTCAGACAAGTTCTAGCCCGCTTCAAGTACGAAGCCCTGCACTTCCCCCTGTACAATATTTATGAAGATGCTTTTCAAAAGCTCGAGCCCGTCTTTAGTTCTTTAAAGTTTGACTTAGAATACATGAATGACTACCGCTTTGAACTAGCTGACTTACCCCCGTTAGGCTTACCTTTGGTTTTAGAGGCATGGTCATGGGATGCAGATGAGTTATTTGAAGCAACCTTTATTGAAGCTGAAGGTTTAGCTTTAAGCGAAGCTTACTGGGCATGGCTAAAGCGCTGGCGTGGTCCTTTTCAACCTGATCTTTGGTTTTTAGCCCGCGAAGCCCTAGATCAAGATGTCGTTGGTTACGGCTTTTTTGGTTGCAGCAAACGAGGCATAGATGGCAGTTATTACTTAACTGCCATTGGCGCACAAGCAGACTATAGACACTCGAGTGAAATGCTCAGGCGTTTATTACTCTCAACCATGCGTGACTTAGCTTCCCGTAGTCCTTTAGGGCGCTTAGAAACAAGCCTTAACAACAAAGACCCTAAATTAAACCAAATACTCGAGTCTTTAGGGTTTGAGTTATTAAATTCTTATAGGGTTTTTATTAAACGGCCAAGCTAGTTTGGTTTAACAGCGTATCAAATTGCCTTTTTATAGACACTAGGTAATTAAATGCTTTGTCTTTCTAAAGGGGTATGCAAAATCATGCTTTTGGAGGATGCAGGGGTCAGCGTTTTTTCGTAAGTTATTGTTATGAGTTTATTTTCTAGATGGATTGTTAGTGCCGTTGCACTTTGGTTAACAGCTCAGCTTGGTATTGGCTTATCTTTTGAGCCTGCTGGTTTGTTTGCGGTTATGCTTACCGCTCTTGTTTTAGGTCTTGTGAATGCGGTGGTAAGACCTATTATGGTTATTTTGACCTTACCTTTAACTATTCTTAGTTTTGGTCTATTTTTACTGGTTGTCAATGCTTTAGCAATTGGCATTGTAGCAACCTTGACACCTTTAAGCGTATCTGGATTTTGGGGTGCCGTTATTGGCGCACTTGTGTTATCTATTGTGAATTCAGTGCTGCAAGGTATTTTAGGTGGTAAAAACGAAGATTAAGTTGATTGAGGTAAGTACTTTTCCCATAAAGGGTCTATGTTTGGCAAAATGCCAAAGGCAGAGCTGAACATAAATTTAGGCGTGTAGGGCTTTCTGGCGAGTTGCATTTTGGCTTCGTCAGGGGTTCTATCTCGCTTTTTAGCATTGCATTTATGGCAACAGGCAACCACGTTTGTCCAACTTGTTGGTCCTCTTCGACTTCGAGGAATGACATGGTCGAGGGTTAGGTCGTAAGACTGAAAACCGCAATACTGGCAAGTATTATCATCTCGGCGAAAAACATTTTTTCTGTTAAAGGCTACGCGCTGATGAGGGGGTCTACGGATGTACTTTTTTAGTCTTATAACGCTAGGAACTGCAAATATTTGACTGGGTGAGCGCAATATTTTATCACTATCTTCTATTCGTTCAGCAGCATCAACCATGAGAAGCGCAACGGCACGTTTAACGCTACATACGTGCAGAGGTTCATAGCTTGCATTAAGGATAAGAACTCGAGCACCATTTAGGTTTGCTAGTGGCTCTAGTTCAAATAGATCTTCTTCAAAGATATAGGGATCTAATGCATCGTAGTTTTCGACAAATTTATCGGCTGTCCTACCTCCCAATTTAATTTTTCCGAGTATAGCTTATAGCGCTTGTGTAATGGTGTTGTCATATACCTTTGAAGAATCTTTAGGTTTTAAACGAATGGCTATGATGCATGAAGCTATGCTTACAAGCATATTATCTTGACTCTAAAGCCAGTCCTACAAGCCTTTGAACAAGCTCACCATAATTAATGCCTGCTGCTTCCCATAGTTTTGGATACATGCTCGTTTTGGTAAAGCCGGGCATGGTATTAATTTCATTCAGAAAGAGCTTCTGACTTGACTCATCATAAAAAAAGTCAACTCGAGCTAGTCCTGCAGCGTCTATGGCTTTAAAGGCTTCTATGGCGAGTGCTTGGCATCTTATTGCTATTTCTTCTGGAATTTCTGCGGGTATATGAAGTTCTGCTTTGCCATCACTATATTTTGTTTCATAATCATAAAAATCTGCATTAAAACTAATTTCTCCAACAGGGCTAGCTTGAGGGTTTTCATTGCCTAAAATAGCAACTTCGAGTTCTCTGGGATGCTCGAGTCCTTGTTCAACTATGATTCTTCGATCATAATTTGCAGCTTCGTTAAGAGCCTCTACGAGTTGCTCTTTGTTTCGCACTTTATTTATACCTACTGATGAACCTAAGTTAGCAGGTTTTACAAATAATGGGTAACTTAGTCGCTCGAGTTCTTCTAGTACTTTTTCAGGTCTGTTTATCCACTCATTTCGGTTTACGCCTGCATAGGCGATTTGGGGTAGCGCTTGGGCTGCATATACGGCTTTCATGAGGAGTTTATCCATACCCACGGCACTGGCGGCAATGCCTGAACCCACATAGGGGAATCCGCTTAGTTGTAAGAGTCCTTGAATGCTTCCGTCTTCCCCATTTGGGCCATGTAGCAAAGGGAAAACTACGTCGAATGCACTGTAGTCAAGATTGCTTAAAGCTGTTTCAGCACTTAAGCCTTGACTAGATCCTTGATTCAACGCCTTAGCAGATTCGGTCTTAGAAAGTAACTTTCCTTCTTTACTAATGACGATTGCGTTTACATCATAATGTTGCTGACTTGCCTCTATGACTGATTTTGCTGAGGCCAGTGAGACTTCGTGTTCACCTGACTGTCCTCCGCAAAGTAGGAGTAGTTTGGGTTTTGGCATCTAGAGCTCCTCAAGTGCAAGTTATGAGAAAGGTTGCACCTTTTACACATTATACACACTCAACTCATTTTACAATCAAAATGTTATACCAAATAAAAAAGGATGCTAATATAAGCACCCTTTTCAGGTATAAAATACAGCCAATCAGGTTTCAAAATGCTTCTTAATATTATTCAATTCTTGAACAAGCTGTTTTTTAACCTGACCCAAAACTGGCCTTGCCAACATTCTTTGTGGACCCGTTAATTCAGTCGTTCCTGAAACCAGCAACTCTGTTCCAGCCCCACTCTCACTGTAGGTCTCAGTTAAATGAATAGGAAGAGGACCTAAACTAATTTTAAAGCCTCGCTTTTTATTCGGATTATATTCCGTAATGAGCAACTTAGATTTAAGCTGACGCCCCAAGACATTTACTGTCTCCTCAATAATGGTTCCCTCGTTCATCTCACCAGCACTCAACTGCTTAGCGTCAAGAAGACCAACCCGCCACTTCGTAGCATTCTCAGGGTTAGTAACAAACGCATACACCTCTTCAACAGGTGCATTAATAATGATTTTATGTTCAAGCTCAAGCATAAACTTAGCTTAGCAGGCTTCAGTCTTTTTTGGCATCCTTCAAAAGTCTAAACAGTTAACGAAGAGCCTCAAGAAATTCTTGCCTAGTGCGAGCATCAGATTTAAACACACCCCTCATAGCGCTCGTTCGAGTTGTTGAACCTTGCTTTTCAACACCTCGCATCATCATGCATAAATGACTAGCTTCCGTCACCACAGCAAGTCCTTTGGGATCTAAAGCCTCAACAAGAGCGTCAGCTATCTGCGATGTCATACGCTCTTGTACTTGCATTCGCCTAGCAAATACATCAACCACTCGAGCGAACTTACTTAAGCCTAAAATTTTCTTTTTTGGAATATAAGCGATTGCTGCTTTACCAAAAAAAGGCAGCATGTGGTGCTCACAAAGACTATAGAATTCTATTCCTTTTACCACAACCATTTCGCTAGCTTCTGCGTCAAATAGCGCGTCATTAAGAACATCAGTTACTTTTGTTGTGTAGCCACTTGTTAAAAACCTAAGAGACCTTTCAACTCTCTGAGGTGTTTTTACTAAGCCTTCACGAGTCACATCTTCCCCTAAACCCTCAATTATTTTTGCCACCAAATCATCTAAGTAACAGTCTCCAACCTCATCAAATTCAGCTTGCCTCGGATACAGCATAGTTTTTGTGCCTGACATGAATGTCTCCTTCTTTTTCAACCCTTGCTTCTATTAAATTAAGAGTACGCGTTTCTATAAGCTACGTTTGTAAGGTAGTAAGCGATTCAAAAGTCACATGTTTTATATGACCAAAAGTAAAAAAATCAAGTGAGCTAATTGTGCTTTTGGTACGCCATAAGCTAAAAAGCAAGATTACCACCATAGCAAACACCCATAGCGCTTAAAACCATCCCTAGAGCTCGAGTTTCATAAACCACACGATAAACCTTTTCAAACCCCTAGACACTCTTAAACAAGAAACTGTTGGACATGGTCAATTTGTAGCACCACAAACACCTTATAGTTAAGCCATAGTAGAAAAGCTCGAGCTTTTTGATGCTAGCTTATCTTGATTAAGGGAAATTATGAATAAAAATGCAATTGTTATTGGTTCTGGTATTGGTGGTATTTCTCTGGCACTACGCTTGCAAAGCTTAGGGTTTAAGAGCACCATTGTTGAAAAATTAGATGCACCAGGTGGTAGAGCCTATGTAAGGAAAGCTGATGGTTTTAGCTTTGATATGGGACCAACCGTACTTACAGTACCTCACTTTATTGAAGAGTTATTTTCGTTAGAAGTGGGTAGCACGGGTTTAGATGAGCCAGACTTTCCTGAAAGCATATTAGGTGAAGATAAGCGCATAAAAGAAGGCTCGAGTGCTGGGCCTAACACAAGTCGTTATGTTGATTTAAGACCCATTTTACCGTTT
>CAZWJZ010000056.1:17187-19034 GCA_964634665.1 uncultured bacterium
CGGCCATCGTATTTATTTTGATGATGGTAGTTTTTTTAATTATGACGGTGATCCTGTTTCAACTCATGAACAAATAAAGCTACTTGCCCCTGAAGATCTAGAAGGGTACGAGCGTTTTCATAAGGCTGCAAACGATATTTTTGAACGTGGTTTTCTTGAATTGGGCTACACTTATTTTGGTAATCTGCAAAGCATGTTGAGTGTGACGCCTGATTTATTTAGGCTTGATGCACTTCGGCCTTTATTCTCATTTGTAAAGAAATACTTTAAGAGCGATAAGATGAGACAAGTTTTTAGTTTTGAGCCTCTTTTGGTTGGAGGAAATCCCCTTAAAGTACCAGCTATTTATGCCATGATTCATTTTGTTGAAAAAACGTGGGGTATTCATTTTGCTATGGGTGGAACAGGTGCATTGGTTAACGCTTTCTTAAAGAAATACCATGAGCTTGGTGGCAAAATAATCTATGGAGCTGAAGTTCAAAAAATCAATGTTATTCGTGAAAACGGTAAAAAGAAAACAACCGGTGTTAGCCTTGCTAACGGAGACATTCTAGAGGCCGATTTAGTCGTTTCTAATGCTGATTATACAAACACTTACCTGAAGCTTGTAGAACCCGAGCACCGCCTTTGGAATCGTGATAGCGTAGTTAAACTCCGCAAACAATCCATGTCATTATTTGTCATTTATTTTGGTTTTAAAGCAGATGATCTCAAGCTAGACTTACAACATCACAACATCATTCTTGGGCCACGCTATGAAGAATTATTAAGAGATATTTTTGACCGGAAGAAACTGGCTGAAGACTTTTCACAATATTTGCATATCCCTACCCTAACAGACCCTTCATTAGCACCAGAAGGCCATCATGCTGCTTACACTCTTATTCCTGTGCCTCACAACGGTAGCAACATAAATTGGGAAGAACAAGGTGAGAAATTCAGCAATAAAATCCTCACTTTTTTAGATGAGAAAGGCTACATTCCCAACTTAAAAGAACGCTTGGTCTACCAAAGCTTTATTGACCCTGATTATTTTGAAGGTACGCTAAACAGTTACCTTGGAAACGGTTTTGGTGTGGAACCCGTACTTATACAATCAGCCTTCTTTAGACCCCACAACCGCAGTGAAGACATAAGCAACCTCTACTTAGTAGGGCAAGGAACCCAACCAGGAGGCGGAACACCCAGCGTAATGATGAGCGCAAAAATGACCGCTCGAGTTATTGCCAAGGACTTTGGCATCACTACAGACAGTACTGGCAATCCAAACGCAGAGGAAGAGACAGAAGAAACTCGAGCTTCTGTGCTTATCTCTTAAATCAGCAACTTTATTTCGAATGTAACTTGGTAGTCCGTACTGAAATCAGCCTACATTTTTTGCTGCTAGTTAACCAGAACCGCAATCATACTTTTTACCCATTCTGAAAGTAAGAATATTAAGAAGTGGATTGGCCATAACAGTGCTTTAAAAACAGCTTCTATTATAGTTAGGTTTACTGTTTTAGATTCTGGTTTACTAACAAAAGCACTGCTAGCTAAGCTTGTTTGTCTTAGGTTTGCTGCTAATTCATCTATACGTATTTCCTGATACCTTTGATTATCAAAATGCAAAAAAATAGCAAATAGAAATCCTAAAAGGTATATGCTTGCCGCGATAAGCATAACTCACTCTTTAACCCTTCCAAGCTTAGATAATAGCAAACTTTTTTTTATCTCAGCTTTTTTAATCACAAAACCTCACAAAACTAAAAATAGTTCCTTAAAAACAAGATTAATTCGCATGATAGGACTCGCTTCTAGAGAACTTAGCTTAGGACTCGCTCCTAGAGAGCTTACCCTAATCCTTG
>CAZWJZ010000057.1:0-18912 GCA_964634665.1 uncultured bacterium
AAGAACTTCTTTCTGCATGGTAACAAGATGCTTGTCAGACCTTTGTAAGCTTAAAACGTAATTCATGAGCATAAAACGTTACGACATAGTAACTGTAAATTATAAAAAGCTCGAGTTGTATCTTTACTTATCTAAATTTACTACTTTGGCTACTAAACCTTTATTTAGCCAACAACTAATGTCCTAGATGAGCTTTAACTTAGTTGCTTTTAGTTGTCAAACCATCAATTAAACTCGAGTTTAGGCTTTGGTGGCAATAATGCAGATTTCTACAAGCAGTTCTGCTCTTGCTAGGCGTGCTTCTACACAGGCTCTTGCAGGTGCGTGCCCTTCGGGAACCCATGCATCCCATATTTCGTTCATAGCTGCAAAATCTTTTATGTCTCGTAAATAAATGGTGGCAGATAAAATGTTTTTATTACTCGAGCCTGCTTGGCTTAGCAGTGCATCTATGTGGTTTAAGACGCTTTTGGTTTGTTCTTGAATGCTTGCGTTTGCGTCTTCAGCGACTTGACCTGCTAGGTAAATAGTGTTGTTGTGGCTAACGATGGCGCTCATGCGTTGATTTGTGTTTTGGCGGTTTATCATTTTATTACCTTTCTTTTTTTAGCTTTCTAAAGAGTGTATCAGCATGAGTAAAGATCTTCATATAGATTAAAAAGGAAAGGGTACTTACTTACTGCTTATTCATTTTGTGCTTATATATTTTTAGATGCGCTGCTAAATGCATTCACGCTACTATTTTTCGCATGCTTAATTTAGAAAAGAGGTTTGTTTTGAGACGATTGTTGTTAGCGCTTATTCTTTTTATGCCTTTGGGTTTGGCCCAAACGATTACGGTTGAGGGTCAAGAGCTTTCTTTAGAAGATGTTTTACCACGTGACCCTAGTATTCGTGTGGGTCAGCTTGATAACGGTTTAACGTACTATGTTCGTAATAATACTGAGCCTCAGAATCGTGCTGAGTTAGCCATTGCGCTTAAAGCAGGTTCTATTTTAGAAGAGGATGATCAGAAGGGCATAGCTCACTTTTTAGAGCACATGCTTTTTAATGGTACTGAAAATTTTGAAGGTCAAGAGATTATTAACTTTTTGGAGCGCTCCGGTATGGCGTTTGGGCCAGATGTAAATGCCTACACGAGTTTTGATGAGACTGTGTACACGTTGCAAATTCCTTTAGATGAGCCTGACATTGTTAATACTTCTTTTGAAATCTTAGCCGAATGGGCTAGCAAAGCAACCTTAGATGTTGAAGAGATTGATAAAGAACGAGAAGTGATTGTTGAAGAGTGGCGTTTTCGTGACCAAACCATGAATGGTCGTTTGCAGAAAGCTATTCTGCCTATTCTGTTAGGAGATACGCGTTACGCGGAGCGTTTACCTATTGGTGATATAGATATTATTCGTAGCGCACCTAGAGAAGCCTTTACACGCTTTTATGAAACTTGGTATCGCCCTGACCTCATGGCTATTGTTGCTGTGGGTGACTTCGATGTTGATGAGTTTGAACAACGCATTATAGATACCTTTAGTTCTTTAGAAAACCCAGAAAACCCAGCACCACGAACTGAATATGATGTACCTCTACCGGGTAACAGTGTTTACTACACCTTTGAAGACCCTGAATTTCCGGTAACAGCTGCACAGATTTTTTATAAGTCACCCTCTGAAGGTCTTGTAACCCTAGAGAACTTCAGAAACTCATTAAAAGGTTCTTTGTTTTCAGTCATGATGAACAATCGTTTGTCAGAAAAAGCACGAGAAGCCAACGCGCCTTACCTGCAAGCAAGTGCTGAGAGTGGTCCGTTTATAGGCGGGGTGGACGACTTAACCTTAACGGTCATAACACCCGAAGGAGAACTCGAGCTTGGGCTTAATGCAGTTCTAGCTGAAGTGAAGCGTGTGCTTGACTTTGGGTTTCAGCCTAGTGAACTCGAGCGTGCTAAAACGAATTTAACCGTGTCGTTTGAAGAGAACTATACCGTTCGGGATGATCTTGATAGTAGCTTCTGGCGTGACGCTATGATTGATGAGTTTTTAGCAGGTAATATTGTGACTAGCAATGGTGCTGATCTTGAGATTCTTGAGGCGTACCTGCCTGATATTTCTTTAGAAGAAGTGAATGAGCTTGCTAGTATTTTTACGCAAGAAGAAGATCGTGCAGTAATTGCGCTTGTACCTCAAAAAGAAGGTTTTGTTGCACCTAGCGAAGCTGATTTAGAAGCTTGGGTTGCTGAGGGCTTTAATCAAGAAGTTGAAGCTTATCAAGATGAACTAGCTGACGCTGAATTGCTAACGGATATTCCTGAAGCTGTGGCCATTACGAGTGAAACGTATGTTCCTGAACTTGACACGACTATTATTACCTTAGCTAATGGGGTTCGGGTCATCATGAAACCCACCGACTTTGTGACTGAGCAAGTTAGCTTAAGTGGTGTGAGTTATGGTGGTACCTCGCTGGTTAGTGATGAAGATTACCCAGAAGCCAGCATTATTTCTAGCGTTATTCCCGAAAGTGGTGTGGCTGACTTTAGTTTAAACCAGCTCGAGCGTATCTTGACGGGTAAAAATGTCACTGTGGCTGTGGGTATTTCTAGTCTTACTGAAGGTATGAGTGGTGCTGCTGAAGTTGAGGATCTTGAAACGATGTTTCAACTTCTTTACCTTTACGCTACACAACCCAGAAAAGATGTGACAGCGTTTGAGCGTACCCAAGATGCTTTTATTGCTAACTTGGAAAACCGTGCTAGTCAGCCTAGTGCTGCGTTTCAAGATGCGATTACGCAAAGCCTTTATGGTGATAATATTCGTTTTAATACTTTAACCGTTGAGCAAATTAATAGCCTTGATTTTGATAGGGCGTTTGAAATTTATCAAGAACGCTTTGCTGATATGGATGATTTTACCTTTACTATTGTGGGTGACTTTGATCTTGAGCAAATGAAAGCCTTGTCTGCCATTTACTTAGGTAATTTACCTAGTCGTGCGGGTACTGAGACATGGCGTAACTACTACCCTGATTTACCGACCGGTGTTACTGAAACTAATGTCTACAAAGGTTTAGAAGAGCAAGCTGTTCTTAGAATCCAGTGGGATGGTCCTTTTTACAATCCTGTTCGAGATGAGCGCTTTAAACTCTTTTTGTTAGACGGTGTTTTGAGTATAAAAATGCGTGAAAAAATCCGTGAAGAAATAGCAGGAACCTACTCTCCAAGTGTTTTTAGAACTTACTTGCAAAAACCTGTTAAGCGCTACACTGTGGGTGTGCAGTACACTACTGACCCACAGCGTATCGAAGAACTCATACCTCCAACGCTAGAAGTGATGTTTGACTTGCGTGATAACGGTCCTGATGAAGATACGCTGTCAAAAGCCAAAGAACAAGTTAAGCGTGGTTTAGAAGAATCACTGCAAGATAACGGCTACTGGCAGTTTGTTTTAGAGTTCTTTTACTTTAGTAACCCTAATGAAGACCCACTAACGATAGTTAATTACGAAGAACTTGTTGACGCTATAACTGCGCAAGAAGTACAAGAAATGGCGCAACGCTTCATAGTGCCAGATCGCTACACTCAAGTTATTCTTTACCCAGAGGCATATAAGCCAGAGTAAAGCATTTAAAAACTATAAAAGTCGCAAGGATTTCTGCCCTTGTGACTTTTTTTATCCTACTAAAGTAGCTTGCAACAACCCTACTCGAGTTTTAAACTAGAAATACGAAAGGAGTTCGCTTATGACCGCAGTAGGTTTTTTAGCAGCTGTAGTAACCACCGCCGTGGTAGCCATACCTATAACCCTTCGCTACCTAGTTAAAAACAAAGATTTAGGGAAAGCCCCAAAAAAAGATAAATAAATTAGCTGAATATACAAAACAACGAGTATTTAAGTCTAGGCTCGTTGTTTTTGCGTCATAATTAGGACATGATCGAGCTTAAACATAGTTATGAGGAGCTTTACGCTTCTTTTGAGTAGGATATTCCTGAGTTTTTTACTATTGGTCATGCTGTTTACGGCAAAGGGGCAGAGCAAGACCCAAGTCGCTTAGTCATTATTCATAAAGGCAAAGATGAGTCTGTTGAAGAAGTTTCTTTTGCTCATTTGAGTTACTTGTCTAATCAAATGGTCTATTAAAACGAGGTTTTCTGTGACTGATTATTCTAGGCTTATTGAGTTTTTAGCGTTTTTGCCCCTCACAATACCAGAGAAGATGATGCGTAGGTTATTAAAGGGCTAGCTCGAGTTTTGCATTAAATACAAAAAGGCTTCTTGTGAATTTGTGAAATTTATTTTTTACTCATTTTGATTTGTCAAGAGCTCAGTTAGCTATTCATTACGGTGATTTTGCGCTACATTAAAAGTGATGATGGGTTCTGCCGAACGCCCTCAAGAGGCTATTAACAATTTTGCTAGTGCGCGCCGCAAAGCAGCGATTCAAAGTGTACTAGCACGCCTTAGTGGTGACTCTAGAGAACTTCTTTCTTATGATGAAGTGCGCCAGAAACTACATGCTGTTGAAAGTAGCATAAGCAAACTCGAAGTCATTCCGCTAACAAGCATTATTGGTAGTGTGGGTCGCTACAACGACTTTAACCGCATGTTCCAACCCTTAAAAAACAGTACACAGTCACGCTGGATAGGTGTAAAAACTGCCATTGATAGTATGAAGGGTGTACCCCCCATAGAGGTTTACCGCATGGGTGAAGCTTATTTTGTAAAAGATGGTAACCATAGAGTATCTGTCGCACGTGAACTTGGCTTTGACAGCATAGAAGCCTATGTCACCGATGTGCATACAACTGTAGAGATTACGCCGGACTTAAACTTAGATGCGTTGATTATTAAATCAGAGCAAGCGCAATACTTAGAAAAAACAAAGTTACATTTACTAAGACCTGAAACAGACTTCACAGTCACAGTACCAGGTAAGTACAAGCTTCTATTAGAACATATTGACATGCATAAGTACTTTATGGGCTTAGATGAAAAACGAAATATAAGCTACCAAGAAGCCGTTGTGCATTGGCATGACGAAGTTTACTTAGCGGTCCTAAAACTCATAAAAGAACGTGGCTTATATCAAGATTTTCCTGAGCGCAGCAAAACAGATTTGTACCTCTGGATGGCAGATAATCGTGCCCAACTTAACCATGAACTTGGCTGGGACCTAGATACCAGCGCCATCACCAGATTTGTTTCTGAAGAAAAACGACCAAAATCACGCTTGCAAACCCTTAAAGCTCACAACCCAAGCAGTTACCTTGTTGATGACATTCTAGTAGCCATATCAGGCACAGACTTAGGCTGGCAAGCTTTAGAGCAAGCGATCATTATTGCTGCCAAAGAACAAATCCGCATCTACGCTGTGCATGCTGTTGCAAGTAAAGCTTACCTTGAATCAGACAGTGTAAAAACCATTAAAGAAAAATTTAACTGGCGTGTTGCTGAAGCAGGCGTAAATGCACAACTAGCTTTTGAAGTAGGTTCACCTGTAGATGTCGTAAGCAAACGCGCACGCTACGCTGACATAGTTATAGCTAACCTAGCGCACCCCCCAGCTTCAGGTTTAGGGCTAAGTGCAGGCTTTCAGCCCTTTATAAGACGTACCCCCCGCTCTGTACTAGCTGTACCAGGCATAACAAGCCCCTTAACAAAAGCTATTCTTGCTTATGACGGCTCGAGTAAAGCTGAAATTGCTTTGTTTGCCGCGGCATTTGTAGCATCACGCTGGAAGATTCCTGTAACGGTTGTTAGCATAAATGAATTTGGTCGCGATGCTGAAAAGCTATTACTAAAAGCAAAAACCTATCTAGAAAGCTATGACATAAAAGCAACTTACCTTGCAGCTGAAGGAGTGGTTGTTAAAACCCTTTTAGACTTGGTAGAGCAAGAAAAAGCTGATCTATTAATGGTCGGTGGCTATGAGTACAGCAGTCTCTTTGAAGCCATTTTAGGCGGCGTGTTAGATGAGGTTTTACGCCAAAGCAAAGTCCCTATGTTCATTTGCCAATAAATGTTTATTTGCTAATAAAAACCCCTTTAAACTATGCGCTAAAATAAGCCTACTAAGCTACCTCAAGCCAAATGTAATAAAAAGCTAATTACATTTCTAGACAAACTTGACGTACAGGAGGCCATTTTGTTCTGGATTATCTTCATACTGCTCATAGTATTTCTAATCACAGTAACTGTTTACGACCTAAGACAACGCAAACACGCCATTCTACGCAACTACCCAATCATTGGGCATTTTAGATACCTACTCGAAGCCGTAGGACCAGAACTCAGACAATACATAGTCACCGACAACGACGAAGAACGACCCTTCAGTCGAGATCAGCGCCGCTGGGTATACTCGAGTGCCAAAAAACAAAATAATTACTTTGGTTTTGGTACCGATAATGACTTGGAGCGTTCACCAAACTACTTGGTTATTAAGCATGCGGTTTTTCCTTTGCCAGATAAACACGATGAAAACTACAATTTACCCTGTGCCAAAGTACTTGGGGCTTACAGAGAACGCAAGCATGCCTTTAGACCTAGTTCTATCATTAATGTATCTGCCATGAGCTTTGGTTCTCTTAGCGGCCCTGCGGTAGAAGCCCTTAATAGGGGTTGCCAGCAAGCAAATGCACTTCACAATACCGGTGAAGGCGGCATATCTATACACCATAAGCAAGGTGGCGATCTTATTTACCAAATCGGCACAGGCTATTTTGGTTGCCGTAATAAAGATGGCAGTTTTAGTCTTGAACGCCTCTTAGAAACAGTAGCAAAAGCTAACGTTAAAGCCCTAGAAATCAAACTAAGCCAAGGCGCAAAACCAGGGCTTGGGGGTGTCTTACCAGGAGAAAAAGTAACCCACGAAATAGCAGATGCGCGCGGCGTAGATATAGGCAAAACCGTCATAAGCCCCAGTAGCCACAGTGCGTTTTCAGATGTAGACAGCATGCTTGACTTTGTAGAACTACTCGCAAGCGAAACAGGCTTACCTGTCGGCATAAAATCAGCCGTAGGGGAAATAGATTTCTGGCAAAGCTTAAGCAAAACCATTAAACAAACAGGTCGCTCAGTAGACTACATCGCTATAGATGGCGGTGAAGGCGGCACAGGCGCAGCACCCCTTGCCTTTAGCGATCATGTATCTCTACCCTTTAAATTAGGGTTCACAAGAGTCTACAAAAGCTTTGTTCAAGAAGATCTACATGAACACATAGTCTTTAGTGGCGCAGGTAAACTAGGCTTCCCAGAAAGCGCCTTATTTGCCTTTGCACTAGGTTGCGACATGATTCAAATTGCCAGAGAAGCCATGCTTGCCGTAGGTTGCATACAAGCCCAAAAATGCCATACAAACCACTGCCCAACAGGCGTAGCCACCCAAGACAAATGGCTCATAAGAGGCTTAGACCCAACAGATAAAGCTGCCAGACTTGCCAATTACCTAGTCACGCTACGCAGAGAACTTCTAAGGCTATCTCATGCTTGCGGGGTAGAACACCCAGCCCTCATAAATGAAAAACACTTTGAAATTCTAAATGATGCCTTTGGTAGCCAAACCATTAAAGACCTCTTTGGCTACCAAACAAACTACGGCTTACCCAGCCAACAAGACCAAGACGCCATACGAAACATCATGAACGCTTAAAAGGTATGGGCAAGGACTGAACAAAGTACTCGACTTATCTTTCTAAGGGCGTTCAGCTACCTAGTTGAATGATGTATGGGTTGTTACTTGTTTAGCTATTTTTGTTATTTAGAACAAATAAAGGAGAATAATAATGAAGGCATTTGAAAGTTTTGACCCCAGATTTGATGCGCTTTTAGTAGAAAACTCGAGTCTCGTTAAACACTGGACGGGTAGTGTTTGGGCGGAGGGGCCCGTTTATTTTGCTGATGGGGATTACTTGCTGTTTAGTGATATTCCTAATAACCGCATGATGCGCTGGCATGATGAAGAGGGTATGAGCGTTTTTCGTGAGCCAGCAAATTACACAAATGGGCACTACCGTGACCTTGAAGGTAGACTTGTGAGTTGTGAGCATGGTGGCAGGCGAGTAACGCGTACGGAAAAAGATGGCAGCATAAGCATTCTTGTAGATAATTACGAGGGCAAAAAACTCAATTCACCTAATGACATTGTGGTTAAGTCAGATGGCAGTATTTGGTTTACAGACCCGCCTTATGGCATTTTGTCTAACCATGAGGGCTATAAGGGAGATTCGGAGTTAGGGCATTGCTATGTTTTTCGCTTAGACCCTCAAACTAAGGATTTAAGCATTGTTGCAACAGACCGTGATAAACCCAACGGGCTTGCTTTTAACTTAGATGAAAGCATTCTTTATGTCAGTGATACCGGTAAAAGCCATAAGGAAGATGGCTGGCATCATATTTTTGCCTACGATGTCATAGCAGGAAATCGTTTAGGAAGCGCTCGAGTGTTTGCTGAAGTTAATCCGGGTTTGTCAGATGGCTTTAGGATTGATGAAAATGGCTATCTGTTCACCAGTTCAAAAGATAGCATTCAGGTGTTTAGCTCTGAGGCTGAGCTCTTAGGTAAAATTTATGTACCTGAACCTATAGCTAATTGCAGCTTTGGCGGGCCAAATAAAAATCGTCTTTTTATAACGGCAAGCAGTTCGCTTTACTCTATCTACCTTAATACCAAAGGAGTACAAAAGCCTTGACCATAAAGGCTCGAGTCTTTTTTGAGAGGGTAGTTGAGTAAGTTCAAAGGTGTACTCGAGCTTTGTAAGAATCAGGCTTTGTGAATACAATTAGCTAAGTAAGTGAGTAAAGCTGAAAGTACTATGCTTAGGAACAGCAGTAGAAATAGCATCGTTCTTAAGGCATCTCCTTGCTCAGGGTTTCTTAGACCTTTAAGTGCAAGAAAAACGCTATTGAGTATAAGGTAAGTGATAATTTATGCTTATAGAGATTGCTATATTTTTGGGTACCGATTGATTACGTTAAGGTATTTGTGCTTAGCTAAGTTAAATACTTTAGGAGGTTTGTGTTGAGACTTTATATTACGGGTGGTACTGGGCTGGTGGGTAGTAACCTTATTCGCTTAGCGCGGCAGCAAGGCTTCGAGATTATTGCGTCGCAGTATGGCCCTGAACCAGAGTGGCAAGTTGATTATGAGCTTGACCCTTTAGATATGTCTGATGTTGACGCGGTTAGAGCTTCTATTTTGAAGTACAAGCCTGACGTGCTTATTCATGCTGCTGCTATTGTAGATCAGATTTTTCTTGAGACTAAACGTGCGCTTTCTTGGCGCATTATGGTTGAGGGTAGCAGAGCGTTTGCGCTTGCTGCGCGAGAGGTGGGTGCAAGATTTGTGTTTGTCTCTTCAGACTGGGTGTTTGATGGCATGGATGGGCTGATTTATGAAGATTCGCCACCTAAGCCTGTTAATTTTTATGGTGTAACCAAGTTTGCAGTTGAGCGCGAACTAAGCGTTATGGATGAGCTTAATTTTGCAGTGGGTCGTTTGGCTGGTGTGTATGGCCTTAATTACGCTGCACCATCCCTATTGCGCAAAGATAACGGCATGGGCGGGGATTTTGTAAATTTTGCGGTGCATCAGCTTAATGCGGGTTTACCAACGCCCATCTGGATGGGCCCTAAAGTTAATGAGATTTATAATCCAACTTTAGCTTCAGATGGTGCTGACATGCTGTTTCGCTTGGCTAAGCATAATGCTAACGGTATTTTTCATTGTTTTGGCTGTGAAGCGGTCAACCGTTTAGATTTGGCTTATCATATCGCTGATGTTTTTGAAGCAGATAAAAGTCTTATTTCAGCTGTGCCAACTGACCCTGTCGTTTTAGATCACCATAGGCATGTTGGTATTCCTTTTAGAACAGCTGCAAGTACCGAAAAAACGAGTCAAGTTTTGGGTAGAACAGCCTTTAATGTTTTAGAAGGCTTAAGGGCGTTTAAAGATGAGTGGCAGGCATTTTATAGCTAATATAAGACTTCTTTGATTCTGACAGGCATAGCCTTTTAAGATATATACGCTACAGAGTCTTAATCTTCGAGATAGGTGAGCACGAGCAAAGACGCTAAGCCGATGGAGCCTTTCACGCTTAGGCTGCTATAAAATTAAGTAAACAGAAAGTTCTAAGGAGTCTAATGAAAGCTGTTGTTTTGAGTGCAGATTGGCAACCAAAGCCTGATTATCTGCCGAGTGAACGAGAATTAAAAACACGTAAAGTTATGCGTGGTTCGCAAGTTTGGAAAAATCCGCGTATTAATTTAGAAAATGTACCTGACCCGGAACTAAAAGATGATGAAGTTTTGCTTGAAGTTAAAGCTGTGGGTATTTGTGGGTCTGACATGCATATGTATGAAAGCTCTGCTGATGGTTACATGATTTACCCAAGTTTGGTTAAAACCAGCAATATCTTAGGGCATGAGTTTTCAGGTCGCATTATTGAGCTTGGTAAAGAGGTTACTGAGCTGAGTATCGGTGACAGTGTTGCCGTCGAGGAAGTGCAGTGGTGTGGGGTTTGCACCAGTTGCCGTAGAGGCTTTTTGAATCACTGTGAAAACACTGAAGAGATTGGTTTTAGTATTAATGGCGCTATGGCAAGCTATATTGCCGTTAAAGCCAAATACTGCTGGAAGCTGAATGACCTTATTGACAAAGTAGGTGAACAAGAAGCCATGCTGCTTGGGGCTATGGTTGAGCCAACAGGTGTTGCTTATCATGGCATGTTTAACCGTTTAACAACTTGGCGACCGGGTAATCACACGGTTATTTTTGGAGCGGGGCCAATTGGGCTTGCCACCATTTCTTTAGCTATTGCTGCAGGCGCAGCTGAAGTTATTGTGTTTGATACCTCTGAGAGTCGTCGGGAGTTTGCTAAAGCCATGGGTGCTTCTCATGTTTTAGACCCGAGCCAAGTGAATATTGATGAAAGCATTTTAGCCTTAACCTCTGGCAGGGGGGCAGACTGGGTGCTTGAATGTGCAGGTGTGGCTGATAAAACCATTCAACAAATGAATGCTAGCTTAGCGGTAAATGCCTCCATTATTGATATTGGCATGGGTAGCAAAAGCCCTATTTTACCAACTGTTAGTTATAAGCTTAAAGGCGTGCAACTTGCTGGTTCTTTAGGGCATGTGGGTTGTGGAACCTTTCAAAATGTCATTCGGCTTATGGCCGCAGGTCGCATTGATATGCGCAAAATGCTAAGTGATACCTTGCCTTTAGATGATGCTATGACAGCCTTTAAAAGACTCGAGCGTCGTGAGGATGCCAAGATTATTCTTAAACCCTAAGGGAGGGTTCATGTGTTAGAAGTTGAATTTTTGGGTCATGCTTGTTTTCGTATTTGGGAGGATGGTCGCCCGACTATTATGACGGATCCTTATACCCATTCAGATGTTGGGTTAACAGATGAGGGTGAGCAGTTTGAAGCTGAGACGGTTATTGTTAGTTCACTGACTGATCTTTCTCATAATAACTACAAGCTGGCCTCGGGTAAGCCAAAAGTTATTAATGCGCTTGATGTGGCTACAGGCAAAGTCTCTGAAAGCATTAATGGTAAACCAATTGTAGCTATTGCGGTTTCTGAAACACCTGATCATCCTACCGGTCCAGATGATAATGGTATGTATGCTTTTTATGCGGGGGGTCTTTGGTTTGCACATGTCGGTGATGTTGGTTTTGCTTTAAACGAAGAACAGCTGGCGCCTTGGGTTGGGCATTGTGATGTGCTGCTAGCCATTACGGGTGAAACCTATAGTCTTAACTTAGATGAGCTTGACCCGATGATTGATTTTTTGAAACCTAAATTTATTTTTCCGATGCATTATCACTTACCACCACCGGGCATCATGATGCGACCTGTGACTAAGTTTTTAAACCGCAGGAAAGATGACCCTGCGCTTATTGTGAATCATCATAAAATTGCTCTACCCATACCTGAAATTAAAGCAGGTCACCCAACCATTGTGGTTTTACAACCCTCAAGTTACACGCCTGTATTGCAACAAATTGAGTACCTTGAAGAAGAAAAACGATAGCTCGAGTGTTTTTTGAGTAAAGAGACTTACTTATTATCCAAATTATCAAGATATAGCCTTTTGCATTTAAAACACTACATTGTTTTAAATGCCGAACTAGGTGAGTAAAAACGGATGAGCTAAGTCGTTGTAGTGTTTAACCTGAAAACTGCTATAGATAGTTTTTAACGCTTGATTCGAAAAAAGAATACTAAATGAATGCCTCGCCTGATTGTGGCGGGGTTTATTCAATTATCAGTTTAAACAGTAAGCTTAGTATGGCTTCTCTGCGTTCAGCGTTTGGCGGTGCAAATTGATGCATCTCTGTAAACCACATGCCGTCTATGGTTAAGCGAAAAAGATTTGCTTTTATGGGGTCTATACCTGAGGCTTCTACTTTGGCTTGCCATTCACGGTATTTGTTTTGCATGAAGCTGTGTACCCATGGGAACTCATCTACTGAAGCAAAAAGACTGACTATGAATTTAGCTATGCTGGGGTCTAAAGCTTGCTCTATTGAGCCTTTAGCGTAAGCTTTTAACCAACTTCCTGCTTGCTTTTCTTGCGCTTGACTGTAAAACTCGAGCTTTTGGTCAAATAGCGCGATGTAGTTTTCAAAGAGTTCTTTTATGAGTTGTTCTTTGGTGGGGAAGTGGTAGAGCAGTCCGCCTTTGCTTAGCTGTGCTTTTTCTGCGACGGCGTCTAGGGTGAGTGCACGTGACCCTTTGCTTTCTAGTATGTGTTGGCAGGCATTAAAAATAAGCTGTTTGGTTTCTTGAGCTGTTCTTTTTTTTGCCATGGGTTGCGTCCTCTTTACAAAGGCTTGTTTAAGCTTTAGACTTACTATACCAACTAGACGGTTTAGTATCAATGAGGTAACGGAGAAACATGGAAAACTATGACTTTATTATTATTGGTGGAGGCTCAGCAGGAAGCTGCTTAGCTAACCGCTTAAGCGCAGCACCTCGCAACAAAGTTCTTGTTTTAGAAGCAGGACGTATGGATAGCTGGTGGGATATTTTTATTCACATGCCAGCAGGCTTAGCTACGCCCATCGGTAACAAACACTATGACTGGATGTACCAATCAGAACCCGAACCCGCCATGAACGGCAGACGCATCTACCATGCACGTGGCAAAGTTTTAGGCGGCAGTAGTAGCATTAACGGCATGATCTTCCAGCGAGGTAATCCTCTAGATTACGAACGCTGGGCAAGTGACGAAGGCATGCAAAACTGGGATTACGCGCACTGCTTACCTTATTTCAAACGCTTCGAAAATGCCCTTGCTGGCGATAATGTACCTAATGACGGTTTGTATCGCGGTAAAAGCGGCCCTCTTGTTTTAGAGCGCGGACCCGGTAAAACCCCGCTATTCAAAGCCTTCTTTGAAGCTGTGCAAGAAGCAGGCTACCCCCTAACTGATGATGTCAACGGTTACAAGCAAGAAGGTTTTGCGCTTTTTGATAGAAATATTCACAATGGGAAACGCCTTAGTGCTGCACGCGCCTACCTTCACCCTGTCATGAAGAAACGCAAAAATCTTACGGTAATCACCAAAGCCATGGCCACCAAAATCATTTTTGAAGGTAATAAAGTAGTCGGGCTCGAGTATACCGAGAAGGGTGTTGCTAAAAAAGCGTATGCATCTGAAATTATTTCTTGTGGTGGTGCTTTTAACTCACCACAACTTTTGCAGCTTTCTGGTGTAGGTAACGCTACTGATTTAGAGGCTTTAGGTATAGATGTTGTTGCTGACGTGCCGGGCGTTGGTCAAAACATGCAAGATCACCTAGAGGTTTATATTCAGTATGCCTGCAAAGAACCCGTCTCTATGCAGCCTGCACTTAAAAAAGTAAATCAGCCGCTTATAGGCTTGCAATGGCTTTTTGGTAAAGGCGCAGCTGCCACTAATCACTTTGAGGCTGGTGGGTTTATACGCAGTAACGAAGAGGTTGACTACCCGAACCTCATGTTTCACTTTTTACCCCTTGCCATTCGTTATGACGGCACAGCACCTAAAGGCGAGCATGGCTACCAAGTTCATGTAGGCCCCATGTACGCAGATACAAGAGGCTGGGTAAAGCTCAAAACCACCAATCCGCTAGATAAACCTGCCATTCAGTTTAATTACTTAACAACCAAAAATGATCAACGAGAATGGATTGAGGCAGTTCGCGCAGCAAGGCATATTCTTACGCAAAGTGCTTTTGATAAATACAATGATGGTGAGCTTTCACCCGGGCCAAGCGTAGAAACAGATGAAGAAATCTTGGATTGGGTTAGAAAAGATGCTGAAACGGCGTTGCACCCAAGCTGCACTTGCAAAATGGGTACAGACAGCATGAGTGTGCTTGACCCTGAAACTATGAGGGTACGCGGTGTAGAGGGTTTAAGAGTGGTAGATGCTGCTAGCATGCCTTACGTAACGAACGGCAATATTTATGCACCTGTCATGATGGTGGCAGAAAAAGCCGCTGACTTAATTTTAGGGAATACAGCTTTAACGCCAGAACAGGTACCTTTTTATAAGCATGAAAAAATGGCTAGCTAAGCATTACTTTTTTGGGTTTGCTTGCTAAGGCAAAACATATTGCCCCAATTAAGGCCAGGCCGGCTATCCATGTAAACCCTAGTTCGTAACTACCAAAAGCGTCAAAGCTGTACCCAGCAATTAAGGGCCCAATGAGGGCACCTGTTACAACAATAGGGTCTGACATGCCCATGATTTTGCCAAAATCTTTTCGGCCATAATAATCTGCTCGAATAGCAGACATAAGCGGGCCTCTAGCACCCCAAGCAACACCATGACAAATAGACCCTATTAAAATAATGCTGCTTGTTTGCCCTATGGCAAGTAAGTAGATGCCTACGGCATGCAAAAGCATAGCGCCTGTACAAAGCCAACGTTTACTAAGAATATCCCCAAAAAAACCACTAACAAGCTGACCCACAATTTGCATGACCGTTAGAACCGCAAAAAAACTTGCAGCCGTTTGCAAAGAAAAACCAAGCCCGTTTGATAAGTGCGTCACATAATGCACAATAATGGCCACCACGCTCATCAGTGCCAAACTATGCCCAAACGCAATAAACCAAAAGCTACGCGTTCTTAAAGCCTCACTAGCGCTAAGCTCGAGTTCTGGGCTTGCGTTGGCTTTGGCTAGTTTAGGGGTTTCTGGTTGTAGTCCGTAGGCTTCGGGTGAGCTTTTGAGTAGGGGTCTTAAGAGTAAACCTGAGAATATAATTAAGCCTGATGCAATGGCAACAACTCGCCAACCATATAGGCCTATAAAGTAAGCTATGGCTGGTGATAAAAGACCGCCTATGCTTACGCCCATACCCATAAAAGCTAAGGCTAGGGTGCGTCTTTTGGTAAACCAGTTAACCAGCATTTTGGTGTTGGGTAACCAGCCTGCTAAGTTGGCGGCGAAACCTAAAATAAGTTGCACAAGAATAAAAAAAATGAGATTTTGGACGGTACTAAAAAGTAAGTACCCTACGCCTAATAAGCATAAACCTATCGTAATGATGCGTTTTGAGCCGTAGCGATCTATAGCAAAGCCAATACCAGGGCCTGTGAAAGCGCCTAAGAGTTGTCTTGCTGATACAGCTACAGAGATACCTGTTGCACTCCAACCAAATTCTTCTATGAGTATAGGTACGTAAACGCCAAAGCTTTGAAAGAAGAGGCCAGCGATGAGTATTTGCAATATCATAATGGCAATTAAGACCCACCAGCCAAAAAAAAGGTTTCTTTGCCATTGCCTTAGGTTTGATATGAGCATAAGAACGCCTCCGTAAGCTAAGCGTTACCTATCGTACGTCTTTTTAGCTTTCGGGTGAGCATTCTAAAAAGGTGTTAAATACTTATCATTCATCAACTTAAGCGTAAACGAAGTGCTTTCAGTTGCTAGGGCAGCGTGGTAGCATGTGAAATGCAGGCACAGGTAACCTTAGGTCTAGGTGTAGGGACTCAAGAACACAAAGCCCTCTATACCTTTAAAGTTACCGCTAAACGCCTTAATGCAGACTTAAGTTTAGTGTTTTTAAAGCTAAAAACACTACTGACAACAAACGATTCTTCCTTGGCGTAACAAGGACTGATTTAAAGCTTAGTAATAAAGCTTATTACTGCTTTATATCAAAAACTGTTACGCGAACGCTCGAGTTACGCAGGACTTTTTTCTGCTTTGGTTATAGCTGAGTGCCTGACAGTGGCGCAAAGTAAACCTTTGGGTTTGCCTGTTTGTCCATGATAAATAAAAATAGCTACTTTAAACAGTAGTGAGTTAGGTATTGGCAAATGCAGCATCTGTTTTTACATGAGGCATCCCTTTCTGAGGCTTTACTAAGCCTTAGTGTTTCTTCATGCTTCAAACGGCCTTATGCAAGCTGCCATAACAACTCTATTTTAAGCGCAGTACCAAAGGTGATACATGCATTAACAAATCCAGATAAGCAAAGGTGATACATGAATTTTACTATTTTACTTTTAGTTTTGCTCCTCGGTTTAATTGTCGGAGGAGCAATCGGTTTTTTTATTCGGCAACGCAAAGACTTAGAGCTTTTAGCGAGAGCCGAAAAAGATGCTGCTGAGCTTCGCTCACGAGCAGAGCAAGATGCAGAGCGAAGCTTAGAGCAAGCCGATAAAGAAAAAGAACGCCTCATTCGTCTAGAAAAAGAACGCCTCGAGCAAGAAACCAAGCTTGCTAAAAACAATTTTGAGCAAGAACTTTCCTTAAGAAAACAATCTCTAGAACAAGAATTTTCGCGCTTAAGAGAAGATATAAGCCGTGATCAAAGCTTTGCCCAAGAAGCTCGAGCTGAAGTTAAGCGTGAACGTGAAAAGATGGATCAGCTTGAAGAGCGTCTGATTCGTCGGGGTGAGCAGCAAGATGCTAGAGCAAATCGTTTAGATGAACTTGAAGAAAAACTCAATGAACGCGCTGAAGCCGTTAAAACGCAAGAGGAAACCCTGGCGGCTAAAGAAGCGCAGATAGATGAGCAGCTTTACGCTGTAGCTCAACTTACACGTGAACAAGCAAGTGAGCAAATCATGCAGCGTTTAGATTCAGAACTCGAGCGTGAGAAGGCAGTGCGTATTCGTTCTGGGCTTGAAAAAGCAGATTCTGAGGCGAAACGTAAGTCTTTTAACATTATTGCTCAAGCAATTCAGCGTAGTGCTTCTGAAGTGTCTGCAGCCATTAGTGTGTCAGTGGTGCCTATTCCTAGTGACGCTATGAAGGGTCGTATTATTGGTCGTGAGGGTCGTAATATTCGTACCTTTGAGGCACTTACGGGTGTTGATTTAATTATTGATGATACCCCTGAAGCTGTCCTTTTGAGTAGCTTTAATCCGATTCGCCGTGAGGTTGCTCAGCTTGCTTTAACTGAGCTTGTGAGTGATGGGCGTATTCATCCTTCTCGTATTGAAGAGGCCGTTAATAAAGCACAAACGGATATGCAGACCTATATTCGTGAAAAAGGCGAAGAGGCTGCTTTAGAGGCGGATGTTGTGGGTTTAAAACCAGGCATGCTTCAGCTTTTAGGACGTATGCAGTTTAGAACGAGTTATGGTCAAAATATCCTGAAACACTCTGTGCAGGTTGCCCATATGACCGGCATTATTGCGGCAGAGCTTGGTATGGATGAAGTTATGGCTCGTCGAGCTGGCTTACTGCATGATATTGGTAAGTCTATTGATCGTGAAATTGAGGGTACTCATACGGAGATTGGTGCTAACTTAGCTAAGCGTTTTGGTGAGCCTGCTGAGGTTATTGACGCTATTGCGCATCATCATGAGACAGAGCTTTCTGAAACTTTGTTTCCTATTATTGTACAAGCTGCTGATGCTATTTCAGCTGCACGTCCGGGTGCACGCCGTGAAACCTTAGAGAGTTACTTGAAACGTCTTGAGGCGCTTGAGACAATTGCAACGAGCTTTCCGGGTGTTGAGAAGTCTTATGCGATTCAGGCTGGCCGTGAGATTCGCATTATTGTGCAGCCTGAAAAGGTAGATGATTCTTCAGCTGTTCTTTTAGCTCGTGATGTTGCCAATCGTATTGAGCGAGATATGGAATTTCCGGGTCAAGTACAAGTCACTGTTATTCGTGAATCAAGAACAGTGGAGTACGCTAGATAAGCTTTATTTCTTACATCCCAGGGCTGAGTTTTTGACTCAGCCCTTTTTTATTCCCAGACTACAGCCATCAACAAAAGTAAATGCCTGAAATAACCCCCATTAAAAATCATATATTATCCAAATTTAATAGAACACACCATCTTTTAGAAGAAAAACTAAAGTGAAAAAAGTAAGTGGTAAACAGTAGATGGTAGACAGTCAGAACTCAAACACTGCCTACTGCCTACTGTCTGCTGATTACTCAAGAGTGGAGCGACAATCTCACTCTCAAACAAAACACTTGTAAGACCCGCAGGCAGCTGACTAATAGAACCACTAGCAGCAGACTGCAAAGCGCTCCCCTCCAAAAGAGGATCACTCGCAAACGAATAAGCCGTTAAAAGCTGCAAAGAAGGCGTACCCGTATTCTGAGTCTTAACCGCAACCGCAGGACTCTCACTCTCATTACCCGAAGCATCCTTAGCAACAGCAACAAGCTCAAGCTCAGTTTGATTAGGCGTGTTAGAACTCGTATTCCAATTAATCACAAAAGGACTCGAACCCACAGCACTATTAACAAACACACCACGACCCGAACTACCCTTACCACGAACATACAAATCAACACTCGAAACACTCATATCAACCAACACAGCAACCGTTCCAGAAACAGGAGAATTAGGAGCTGGAGAGGTGATAGAGAGGGTTGGTGGAGTTAGATCGTTACTGTTGCAAGCTGACACTAGAGCTAAGATTAGAAATAACGCTTCCCATCCCCTAA
>CAZWJZ010000058.1:0-18618 GCA_964634665.1 uncultured bacterium
AGCTCGTTTTACCTCGCATTGAACCGTTACTGCTATAGGGTCAGTAGTTACGTTTGACTTTAATGAAGTCTGCAATGTCCCATAGCCAGAAATAGCTGGATTGGTCTTGAGCATCCTTTGCACAATAACCGCTACAAGTATTATCAGGATCATTAATATGCTCGCATTTATAGCAGACCCCACGTTTATGCCCTCCCGAATAGCCAATTGTCAGGTAACTTCGACTACCCGGAACAATAAAACCATAAGTCACCCTTGAAAGATGCGTCCAAAGGTCATTATCAAGGTTAATATTTTCAAGGTCATCATTAAGCGGATGCTCTAAGCTAAAATCCAATAGTTGCGTCGTAGCAATACTGCCAGTATTCTTTTGCGTCCCAATTACCTCAAAAGGATCAAACGCAAACGCTGAAGGACCCACACTAGACCTAGAAATTATGGGGATACCACCTGAATGACCAGTTATATAACTTCCCCCTAATACTGTCTGCCATTCAACAGGGATAGGTGAAAGCCAACCCGCACTATGGCCAGCAGGTGCTTGAAACTGAAAAAAACCATCTACCTTTGTCTCGGCAAGATTATCAGCATTCCTAAGGATTAGACTGCTGTCAACGTTATCTGCCTCAGCATCATAATATTCATAGGCATTGACAAAAAGCTCAGTGCCATACTCTCCATGAAAGAAGGCTAGACCTCCTACTCTGTCAATATTTTGCCTATTTGGAGAGTCACTACGATCTAAGACAAGGCTGAAATTTTGTAAAGGTGTAGGAGCAATGTTCAATTCTGTGACGATCTCACTTTTTACAAGTGCAGGAATTAAGAATTCGGCAATAGCTTGCTGGTGACTATGACCAACCATGAAAAGAGAGTGTCGCCTTGGGTTATAAACTATGGGACCTTCTGAATAATTAAGCGAAGAAACACCAAACTCAGCGGAAGGTAAGCGAAATGCACCTAAATAGTCAAGCTGATCCATTCCAAAAAGACCGGGTTCCGAGTCTGTTGAGGGCGCTTCTGGCTGAGCACAGGCCAAAAGACTGAAGAGTAAAAAACAAAGGCAATGTAAATTCTGAAAAAAAGCAGAAGGGAGGTTCATATCTTTAGTTTAATACTCGAGCTTAGTTTTAGCTAAGAGATATAAGCATCGTTGTGACAGAGCGTTTAGCTCAAGTTATTAAGGATGGTAGTATTGAGCTGCCTTAGTAGCTTTTAGCTTGCTAATTAGCTAAAGTAGGAGTTGTATGCTTAAGTATGAACTTTCTTGGTTTAGGAGGCGTAAATGAAATTGGTGCGTCTTCTTATCTTTATGACTTTAACTGTGGCAGCTTATTGATTGATGCTGGTGTTAGACCTAATGCTCTGGGTGAGGCTTCGCTACCTGATTTTGGTTTGATTGAAAAAGAACCTTTGGCCCTTCTGTTAACACATGCTCATAGTGACCATATTGGTGCTTTGCCTCTCTTAAAAAGAAAGTTTCCTAATCTAGCTGTTTATGCTACTTTAGCTACGGCTACGCTTGCCCTTGCCATGCTTAAAGATGCTCAAAAGATTGGCGAGAGTCAAGGCGCTGTCCTCTTCTCCCTTAAAGAGGTAGCTAATGCGTTAGCTGGTATTCATATTGTTAAGGCAGAAGAGAGCTTTGAGATTAAAGACTTAACCATAACGCCTTACCTGGCAGGGCATTTAATCGGCGCTGTTTCTTACCTTATTGAAGCAGCAGAAGGACGACTCTTTCATAGCGGAGATATAAATAACATTGCCAGTCAAACAACAGCTGCGTGTTACTTTCCAGCTGAAGCCAAAAAGCTTGATCTTGTCACGGTTGAATCAACCTATGGGGATACCCTTGTGCATGTCAATAGAAAAGCAGAGATTCAACGTTTCATAGCTAGTGTTTCAGAAGTACTGAATCAAGGGGGTAGAGTCTTAATACCTGCCTTTGCTATGGGCAGAAGTTCAGATGTGGCCTTAACCTTAGCAGATCACATGCGTACCAAGGTTTTAAAAAGCGTACCCATTGTGCTTGACGGGTTGGTTAGAAGCATTCATGAGCTTTTTAGTGAAGAACTCTTTAGTGAAATGCCTGAAGCACTTCAAAAAAGAGCTGTCAGTGAACGACGTAATCCTTTGTTTGCACCTGAAATAGTCATGGTTAAGAACCATCAAGACCGAATGAACTATGTAAACAGTAAGCAAGCCATGATTATTATTGCCTCAAGTGGCATGTTAAATGCAGGGGTATCACCGCTTTATGCTAAAGCTATCTTAGCTGAAGAGAAAAGCCTTATTGCTTTTGTTGGTTATCAGGATGAAGGTGCACCTGGTAAGCAGTTACTACAAAGTACTGAAGGTAAAAGAGAGATTGCTTTACCAACAGGTGAAAAAGCTAGCTTTGAGAATCTTAGGGTGAACTGTCAGATTGATTCTTTTTCCTTTAGTGGTCATGCTGATGCTAATGGGCTAATAAGTTTAACTAAGCGCTATAACCCTGATCATGTCATTGTGATTCATGGAGAAGCTAACGCTAGGATGGTATTAAAAGACAAGCTCGCTAAAGCAGCCAGAGTTCACTTGCTTAGTAACAGTGAAAAGCTTGAACTCAACTTCAGCAAGCCAGACTCAAACGCTACTGAGACTAACGTTGAGAAAGCAATAAATACAGAACCCAAGCGAAGAACCAAAATGATTCGCTATAAAACCAGAGTAAAGGCAAAGTTAGAAGGAAAAGCTTTAATCTTAGAATTTGCTGATGATGTTGATGTTGAGCATTTACTAGGTGATATTGATTCCTTCACAATTGAGTTTGCAAGAGCAGAGATACTCAGGATGAAGCTAACAGGTAGACCTAAATAGCTTGATTTTGAGCGCTGTTTGGGGCTTCGCTTAAATTTGATGGCTGGATAATAGAGGTGTTTGAGTATCTCTATGGTGAATTTGTGTTTTGTAAATTCACCCGAGCAAAACAGCCTTGAGCCAGAGGCATGATAGGACTCGCTTCTAATGAGGTTATTACGTTGGGACTCGCTTCTAGAGAAGTTACCCTAATCTTTGATGGCTGAGTAATGACCTTCATAGCTCCAATGGTTTATGGTTGTTCTTGGCTAAAAGCTTTTAAGAAGGAGTCACGAAGTACCGAGCGAAGCGTACGGTTGAACCAACTAAGTAACCTGCAAACGTACTATGGATTAACTTTATGATTTTGCATCGTAAATTCAGAGCTAGTCAGTTTTCTTTAATTACTTGTGGAAAAGCTAAAAGTGTTTACCGCTATTCTTTAACACCTGATAATTTAAGGCTATTTGAAAAATGGCATGCTGAAAAATGCCCTGGTTCAGTTTCTTCAAGTAAAGGGGTTTTTGTTTTGCATATATCTTGAGCGTAATTACAACGAGGGTGAAAGTAACATCCTGAAGGAGGATCAGCAGGATTGGCTACTTCACCTTTTAAGATGATAGGTTCTTGTTGTAAGCGAGGATCTGGCTTAGGCACAGCAGAGAGAAGCGCTTCAGTGTACGGGTGCTTTGGTGTTTGATAAAGGTTTTCTGTGTCTGCTAACTCTACCATTTTGCCAACGTACATGACAGCAACACGATCAGCAATATGCTCAACCACACTCAAATCATGTGCCACAAATAAATAGGTAAGATTAAATTCTTCTTGTAAATCCTGTAGTAAGTTGAGTATCTGCGCTTGAATCGATACGTCTAGTGCTGATACAGGCTCATCAGCAACAATTAAGTTAGGGTTAGTTGCGAGCGCTCGAGCAATTCCAATACGTTGTCTTTGTCCTCCACTAAAAGCATTTGGGTAGCGGTTTAAATGTCCAACGTTTAAGCCAACTGTTTTTGCAAGGTCTTTAACTCTTTCTTCTAATACCTTACCTCTGGTGCCCTGAGCCCATAGTGGTTCTCCTATAATATCTAGTACTGTCATGCGAGGTGATAGGGAGGCAAATGGATCTTGAAAAATCATGTTCATCTCTTGCCTGAGGGACCGCATTTCAGCTTTATTTTGTTTGTTTATATCTATTACTTTACCACTTCGCGTTCTAAACAGTACTTCGCCTGATGTAGCATCAATAGCTCTTAAAATGCAGCGACCCAGAGTTGTTTTGCCGCAGCCTGATTCACCAACTAGCCCTAGTGTCTCGCCAGTTTTTAATTGAAAGCTGATGTCATCTACTGCTTTTACATGTCCGATGACACGCTTTATAATGCCCTTTTCAATCGGGAAGTATTTTTTGAGCGATTTGACTTCAAGTAAGACATCATTAGTTGACATGCTTACCTTCACTATCTTCTTTGGACCTTGTTTGATTGGCTTTGTTACTATCAGAGTACAAAAAGCAACTTACTTTATGACTAGCTGATAGTTCAATTAATTGTGGGTCATCTTTATCGCAAATTCCACTCATTGCTTGTGTGCAGCGAGCAAAAAATGCGCACCCTTTAGGACGGTTTATGGGTGTAGGTACACTCCCTTCAATTGAAGCCAAACGCTGCCCTCTTTGTTTCTTGCCAACTTTAGGTATGGACTTTAAGAGTGCTTGGGTGTAAGGATGTTTTGGATTATAAAAAAGACTATCAACATCGCTGTGTTCCACTATTTTTCCTAAATACATTACGGCAACTTGATCTACCATCTTAGCGACAACCCCTAAATCATGGGTAATGTAAAGGATTGCCATTCCGAATTCTTTTTGTAGGTCTCGCATTAGCTTGAGCACTTGTGCCTGTACCGTTACATCAAGGGCAGTGGTTGGTTCATCTGCAATAAGTAGGGAGGGTTCACACGCTAGCGCCATTGCAATCATGGCACGTTGCCGCATTCCACCTGATAGTTGGTGAGGGTATTCATCTACTCGCTGCTCAGGGTTCGAAATGCCAACTTTAGTGAGGATGTCAATCGTGATAAGCCGTGCTTCTTTTTTGTTACGTGTTTTATGGATTAGAACCCCTTCTATGATTTGGTTACCAATGGTGTGTAAAGGGGAGAAGGCTGTCATTGGTTCTTGAAAAATCATCCCAATATCACCGCCTCGAATAGAGCGGAGCTCTGCACCACGTGGATTGAGCTTAGCTAAATCAAGGGCGTTACCTGTTTTAGGATAAAATAAAATCTGACCCGAAATTGTGGCAAATTTAGGTGCAATACGCATAATTGACTCAACAGTCATGCTCTTACCACAGCCTGATTCACCTACAAGCGCCATGGATTGCCCTTTGTTAAGACTAAAACTAATCCCATCAACAGCTTTAAGTATGCCTTCGTCAAGCAATAATTGCGTCTTTAGGTTTTCTACCTTTAATAGGGGATTAGACATGCTTAACCTTAGACATGTTTATAAGGGTCTGCTGCGTCACGAAGACCATCTCCTAAAAAGTTAAACGCAATCACGATAATCACCACAAGTCCGCCTGGAATTAACATCCAAGGATTTAATGTGACAGTCTGAATATTTTGTGCTTCTTGTAAAAGTGTACCTAGACTAACGGCTGGTGCACGAATTCCCAAACCTAGAAAACTAAGTGAGGTTTCGCCTAGAATCATGCCGGGTATTGCTAGTGAAAGATGTACAATTAAGTAGCTGGTAAACCCAGGGAGTAAATGCCGCGTAATTATATCACGTTCACGTACGCCGGCAAGTTTTGCAGCTAAGACATAATCTTCTTCACGTAAGCTAATGAGCTTCCCACGAACAACTCGAGCGAGCCCGGTCCAACCAACAATGGCTAGTACAATAGAAATTCCAAAATAAACTTGAATGGGTGACCAAGTAGCGGGGACTAATGCTGCTAGCGCCATCCATAGCGGCAGGGTAGGTAAGGATTGTAGAAACTCAATAAGTCTCTGGATAAAAGTGTCAACGCCACCACCATAATAACCCGACAATCCACCAAAAAATAATCCTAATAATAAGCCAAAAAATAATCCTATTAGGCCCACAAAAAGTGACGTGCGTGCTCCAAAGAGCATTCGGCTAAATTGGTCACGACCTAATTCATCTGTACCTGCAGGAAAAAACACCCCAGGTTTTTCTACGCCAAACAAATGAATGTCGGTCTTAAATAGATTTAGGAGTTTGTAAGGTTCGCCTCGCACAAAGAAACGAAGACTATGACGCTCAGTTGTATCTTCAATATATTCTCGTTGAAAGGTTTCCATATTAAGTTCATTAGTAACTTTATAAACAAAAGGCGTAAAGTGAAATTGGCCTTCGGTATCTATAAAATGAAGCCTAGTGGGTGGTGCAAATATATAACCACGATGACGCTCAAATGCACCATAGGGTGAAAAGAACTCGGCAAAAATAGCTAGCAAATATAGGAAAATAAGTATATACAAAGAAAAAACAGCAATACGGTGACGTCTGAATTTTCGCCAAATGAGCTGCCGCTGATTAGCGATGTCATAATGAACTTCTTCAACAGTTGGCTTAGTAGTTAATTCAGGTGATTGCATTCTTAATTTGACCTTTCATATCTAATACGAGGATCAAGCCACATGAGTAAAAGGTCAGATATAAAAACACCAATAATGGTTAAAGCACCAAGCATCATAAGCATGCTCGAAGCAGCATAGGTATCTTGAGCAATTATGGCGCGTAGTAATAATGGTCCTGTTGTTGGTAAGCCTAGTACCACTGAAACAATAGCTGAACCTGAAACAATTGCAGGCAACAAATTACCAATAGTGCTTAGTACAGGGTTTAGAGCCATCCTAAAAGGATACTTAAGGATAAGGTGCCATTCTTTAACACCTTTAGCTCGAGCTGTTTTAACGTATTGTTTTTCTAGCTCATCAAGTAATAAGCCTCGTAATACGCGAATCAGACCTGCTGTTCCTGCTGTACCAAGAACAATAACGGGAACAGGTAGATGCTTTAGTAAATCAATAAATTTTGCAAAACTCCAAGGTTCCCCTAGGTACTCAGGTGAGAAAAGTCCGCCGGGTGAAAAGCCAAAGACTTTAAGCAGCAAAACCATGAAAATAAGCGCTAATAAAAAATTAGGGGTTGCTAGACCTAGCAGGCCCAAAAAGGAAAAAACATAGTCAGCAAATGAATACTGATGTGTAGCTGAGTATAACGCTATTGGAATTGAAACAGCATAAATAAAGAGAATCGAGGCAAATGAAATAACCATAGTGAGTAAAAGTCGTTCTCTAATTAAATTCCAGACGGGCTGCCGCCATTCAAAAGACTGTCCGAAATCACCTTTTGTTATAACAGGAACAATCCAGCGAAAATATTGAATATGTAGTGGTTGATCAAGACCATAGCGTTCTGTTAAGAAATCTAATTCGGCCTCATTAGCAATCAAACCACTATTGTCAAGTTCAATGGCGTAACTTTCTATCCAACTACCAGGAGGTAGATTTACAATATAAAAAGAAACGATGGACACAAGTGCCAGCACGACGACCATGTAGGCAATCCGCCTTAAAAAATAACCTAACATTGCTTCTTCCTTAATCTAATACTGTGGTACGAATCATCTTCATTCACAACGCTGATCTTGTTCATTAATCAAGGTTTAATGCTGTTTGGTGAGCAGGTTTCTGAAATCCTTAAGAACGCAGTAAAGCATCTGGTTTGAGTCATGGTAACGAACTGCTCCTCGATAAGCAGTGCGAACCATATAAATTATGTCATTACCGTCAAATTGCCAATCTACATATTGAAAGCCTGTTAAACGCATTGAATCGTCATAACTTATCCCTGACTCATCTTGAATTAAGGTTTTGACATGATGCCAGTTGAGCAGATCAGTTGAGGCATATAGCGATAGAACATTTCGTTGATTTGGCCATTTTGGGTCGGTATTGTTATTCGTTAGGGTTAAATACATCTGTGTTTCAGGATCATAGCGAATTGAAAACTTGCTCATTCCACCAGGAAAGTCAATAAGCCCATCTTCTTTGAAGCTTAGGCGTTTGCCTTCATCATGAATTTCAACTATAGCGGCTTTATCTACCAACGGTTTTGAGTTAAAGCGCAAAATATCCCAGAGAGCTCCGTCAGGTGTTTCTACTACATTTCCTTCAAGCCAGCCAGGATTCTCAAGCATGCCCCAATGTGCTGGTACCCAGTCTGGGTTAAAGGCTAGTTTGTTACTCATAGTCCAGTTTTTAGCCTCAAGTAAGTTGGCATCAGTTGCTACAGATATCACACAAGCCTTAAAGCCTTTACCCCATTCACAAGGGTCACAGTCTTCTATTGCGCGGTACAGACGACCATTTTTGATCACCATGGGCATGGGTGCACAATGGTAATTGGGGGCATCGTGGTAGTAACCACCCTTGAACAAAAGACCCGTATTTTCATCTTTTGGGTTTGTCCAAGTAAAACCACCATCATCACTACGGCGAATTAGTACTGAGCCATACTGTTGCGAAATACCTAACCAATAAACACTAGCTTGATGTAAAAACAAATTACCCCAAAAAGCGTTCATGATATGGGTGGTATTAGACCAAGTTAAGCCATTATCTTCTGAACGATAAACGCTTGTTAGTCCCTCTTCACCTTCATGCGTGCGGGGGCAACCAGCACCAAAATAGTCATGAGTTGTAAGTAGGACCCCATCAGGTAAACGCAAAATACTGGGGCTACCAAGATAGGTTTTGGTTTTTTCAGGTTGATATTTTATTACCGAAGTGTGCATAGACTCCCTATAAATAACGAAAAAGGAGTAAGGATACAAATGGGTATCCTTACTCCTTAAAATGACTTACTCGCCAACAAACCACTGGTCAGAGTGACCACTAACAAGGTGATTCAGGTAAATGGTACCTTCATCGGGTGGAAAGTTATTCAAACGATTTGACCTGATAAATATCTCGGGTGCTTCACCTACTGTACCAATGTGATACATGCGTTCAACCGTTCTTTTAACTAACTCTGTCCCTTGCTCAAGGTATTCGTCAGAACCAAGTTGTGTGAGTTGCCACAAATCAACCAGTTCCATTTGCTCAGTGAAATACGGGTCACTAGGCTCTTCGCCTTCAGTACCACCACTTAGCCACCATTGACGCCAAGCTAAACCACCGCCAACAGGTGTCGTGTCAATACCGTAAGGTGGACGCAACCATATGGGGCGTTGGTACAAGTCTTTCTCAGCAACCAAATCGGCAAACCAGACTGAAGCTTGAACTTCGTTTGATAATAATGCCTGCTGGAATGCCTCTCGGGTGCTCGGGTTAATGCTTACATCTACACCAATGTCTTGCCAGTATTCTGCCATTAGCTCACTCATGGGTTGCCTATTAATTGCATCCCACAAGACAATACTTAAAGGTTGACCGTCAGGACGAAGACGAACGCCATCGCTGCCACGTTCTAAACCCATTTCGTCGAGTAAGGCGTTAGCCTGCTCAGGGTCATATTCAGCATAGTAGCTACCCATCCAGTCTTCGTAAAACACTGAACTTGAGGGAACACCCCATTGTCTGGGTACTGCTAGACCAAAAAACAGTGTTTCATTGATTTCTTCACGGTTAACGGCTAAAGACATGGCTTGTCTAAAACGCAAATCATTAAATATTTCGTTTAAAACAGGGTCACTGACAGTAATATTAAACTGGTACTTGTTCATAGCTCCCTGAGCAGCTGGCCATAACAAGGTCGTGTAGTTGCCAGTCTGCTCACCCGCTCTAAGAACTGGCAGGTCAGTAACCTCGAGATTATAAAAACCATAATCAATTTCACCCGCCTGTACCTTGAGCTTAACGACTTCTGGTTCAGCTACAATTAAGCGAACTTGACTATCAATATAGGGAAGCTGATTGCCTTCGGTATCAACTTTCCAGTAGTAAGGGTTTCTTTCATAGAATTTATTACCAAACTCATCTATACTAGCGAGCTTCCAAGGTTTAAGAACAGGCATATCGGGGTCAAAATCATTCTGACCAGTCTGACCGTCATAGTGAAAGATAAAAGCATCAATCCAAGAGTTAAAGCCTTCTTCTTCTGCTACCGCATTGGCATTTTCATTAAAATCAATATGCCATTTTTCAAGATAGTGCCTAGGTGCCATTGGGAAACCTGGGGCGTCACGAACAACGGATAATGGAAATGCTGGATGAGTAACTGCAAAAGAGAATTTGACTGTGTGGTCATTTATTTTTTCCATACTGATGGGTTCACCACCTGGAAGTAGTTGCCCTGGTAAGTTAGGTAATTCGGGATGAAGCATAATGTTTTCATACCAAAACATCATGTCATCTGCTGTGAATGCAACACCGTCACTCCATTTCATACCTTGGCGTAGTGTGACAGTAGCGCTTAGTAAGTCATCTGCCATTTCTACGCTTTTAGCAATTTGCGGAAAGATAACTTCCCAATTTGTAGAGTAAGCCATGAGTTGTTGCTCCCAAGCTGTAAAGCCTGTGTTACCAAAGGAGGTTGGGTTGGTTGCGTTAAAGGTGATTTCTCCACCATAGCTACCAATTTGATCTCTGGGTTGTACTACTAGAATATCTTCTCGCATTGGTAAGCGTTCTTCTAGAGGCGGAAGGGTTCCGGCTGCTACTTGTTCTGCGAGGGCTGGTGCTTCGTTAAAGGAAGCAATACTGTTGCCTGCAGCTTCGTAATCTGCTAAGTTCCAAGTTTGATAGTTGTCTATCATGTCTTGAGCTGTTGCTGTGCTAAGCATGACGATAGTCAGTAAAGTCAAGGCAAGCCATTTGAAAGTCTGAGGGGTTATTAACTTCATTTCTTATACCTCCCTAGGTAAAGTAAAGGTTAGTTTTTGTTTGAAAAATAAATAACAACTTGTTAGAGCCAGTGGTAGGCTTCTTCAGATAGTTTTGTTGCTTTTAGCACCTCCTTTAAGCTTATTCTTATTAGCTCGAGTTCTTTGGGGTTGATTGCGGATAGGGGAGAACGAACCTTTCCTAAGCTAGGTAAGCGTAGTGAGGCGAGTGCCTTTAGAATATCTAGGCGGCCGCCGTGGTGAATGATGCGGGACAGTTGCATGAGTATGTTTTGCCAATAAAGCAAGTCTGTGGCGTCTTTTGCTTGCCATGCGTTCCAGAAAGCCATATAGGGTTCAGGAAAAACCCCAGCAGGACCTGCAACAATGCCTTTTGCGCCTGCTAATAGGGCTTGGGTTGCTAGTAAGTCTGCCCCCGGTAGAACATCAAGGTTAGGAACAGCAAGATAGTCAAGAATTTGCGCTAGATTACCAGAGGAGTCTTTTATGCCCACAATGTTTTTTTCTTGTGATAAGCGCTCTGCTAGGTCAGCAGAAATCGTATTGCCTGTACGAGAGGGGATGTTATAAAGGTAGAAGTCTAAAGGCGCAACAGCTCGAGCTATTTCTAGGTAGTGCCGCTCGAGTTCTGCCTGACTGTAAGCGAAGAAACTTGGGCTTATGCATGCAACTGCGTTTGCTCCTGCTTGTGCAGCGTGATTGGCCAGTTCAATACTTTCTTGAGTGCTTAGTGAGCCGATTTGCACTACTATGGGAATTCGACTATTGACTGTTGAAATCATCTTTTCAGTGTGCTCTTTGCGTTCATCTTTGCTTAGTAAGGCTGACTCGCCTGTGGTGCCGTTTATAAAAAGTGCACCTACACCGTGATGGATAAAAAAGTCACTGAGTTGTTCTACAGCATCAAGGTTTAGCTTTTCCCCCGTGCTCGTCATGGGGGTAAGCGTTGGTACAATAACACCTGTCAAACGCATAACTTGCTCCTAAAAGATCGCAATTACCTCTGCGCTAAAGTGTTCTGTATTAGAGAACACCGTTCTAAAAATGAATTGGGGTAGTATTTAACAAAACAATGAAAAAGTCAAGATGCTAAAAGCTTTCATGATAATTTAGTACGCAATCCACAAAGTCTTAGGAAAACTATGGTGACCAAACAAATAAAAAACGCAGTAGCGCTAAACAAATCACTTAACCGAGCCTTAGAAGTTTTACGCTGTTTTAGTGAAGAAAAACCTGAATGGGGTGTTAGCGATCTGAGCCGCCATTTAGGCATAAGTAAAAGTAGTGTAAGTACAATACTAACAACATTAGCAAGTGAAGATCTTGTGCAACAATCACCCGTTAGTAAACGCTACCAACTCGGCCTAGGCTGCTTAGCACTAGGATTTTTAGCATCAACACGAATTCACTTAAGAGACATAGCTTTCCCTTATCTCGAAGAACTGCTAAAAGGCAACCGAATCATCTACCTAGCCATTCCCTATCAAAACGAAGTTATCTATATTGAAGCCCTATATCCACCAAGACGCAACATCAACTACTCAGCTTTAGGTAGACGAGCGCCAATGAACTGCACTGGCATAGGCAAAGCGATGCTCGCATTTATGGATGAAAAGACGATAGAAGCTGCCCTAAGCCAACCCTTACGAGCCTACACTCCACACAGCATAACTAGTAAAAAAGGACTACAAAAAGAACTAGAAAAGACCCGAACACGTGGCTACGCACTTGATTGCCAAGAACGTGAGATAGGGATTCAATGCGTCGCTGCTCCAATAAGATCAAACACTGGAACCGTCATTGCAGGGATAAGTGTCAGCGGCTCGAGTAGTGAAATTAGCAAAGCACTATTTCCTGATATTGCAAAAGAAGTTATTGAGGCAGCACGAAATATTTCACGGAAAATCACCTTATCTGGTCACATGATTGGATATTAGCGGCATCTTAGAATTTCTCTAGGAACTCTGATACTAGGCTGAATTATAAATGTCTTAAGGCTTTATAAATCTGACCTAAGGGACTAAGCTTAGACAGCCTTAGTCTTATCTACTCGTGGAACTGCTATAAGAATCTCAAGGCGTAAGGCGGATTTGTTAAATCACCAATAGAGCCAATAAAATAAGTTCAGCTAGAGTGCAAAGTCATCAAGGACTAGCTTAGTGACAGTTTTTGTTTGAGCAATTAACTTCCCTTTGAGAAAAACAAAGCTTTTATTGGCTTGAAATTGAAGCGCCTGATGCCAATTTTCTGCATCTAAAACAACCAAGTTGGCTTCATTAGCAAGCTCAATACCGTAATTATTTAAGCCTAAAACCTTGGCAGGAACAGTGCTGACCATGGGTAAAACCTGCTCAGGTTGCCAAGCAAAGCCACCCACATGCGCCATGAACTGGGCAACCTCAAGCATGTCATTTTGACCAAAAGGATAATACCAATTATCAATATCATCTTGCGCACAAGCCACAGGAACCCCAGCAGCAAGTAATTGCCTAACTCGAGTAATCCCTCGGGCATAGGGTTCATTATTATTTTCTGTTGTTACAAGAGAAACATGACTATTGGCAAAAACAGTTAAGTCTGCTTGCTTCACAAGCTCAATAACTTGTGCAGCGTATTGATCATCATAAAAAGCAAGGGCTGCACACTGAGTAACAGCCACGCGACCCTCAAAACTAGATGCTAGCGTTTGCCTAGCTACAAACTCGAGTGTTTTTGAGGCTGGGTTGTTGGTATCATCACAAACCAAATGTAAGTCTTTATTAAAGCTTCTCGCTAAGTCAAAACACATCTCGGTATGCGCTTCTTGGTTGACGCTATCTTTCTCAATCCAAGGAATACCGCCCACGACATCTGCACCTAATTCTAAGGCTTGCGTCATGAGTTCTTGGGTATTAGCAGCAAAAACACCATCTTGCGGAAAAGCAACAACCTGAACGCTCATGTAGGGCGCATAAGCTTCTTTAATACGAAGCAGGCCTTTAAGGGCATTAAGGCCTGAAGCCTCATCAACATCTGCAAACAATCGAATAGCGCTCGTACCCTTTATTATGGCTAGGCGCATCACTTCATTTACTCGACTAAAGACATCTTCCTCTGTATAACCAGCTTTTACCTGCTTGGCAGATTTAAAGCGCGGCAAAGCTTGAACTTCTGGTTCGCGAGTTGCAAGTTTTCTACGCCAAAATACTTTGCAAGCATGCAATTGACCATTAACAAAGGCTGGCAAAACAAGCTTTTCTTCTAAATCGTGCTCTTCTTTAGCGCTAAGCTCAAGGTCAGGCTCGAGTTTAACAATGTGACCATCTTCTATGCCGATATCTGTTACTTGTCCGTTTAGTAATTTAGCGTTGCGTAAAAGAAGATCCATGCTTATTCCATTCGTAGTGGTGTGTTTGTTTAACGACGCAGCTTCCCTTAAAAAACGTTGCAAATCGGTCGGCTAGGCTTGTTACTGCTGTTTCATAGCTATAGGAATCTAAAATAACTAAATTTGCGGCATCATTTACTCGAAGCTTGGTTTCTTGTTTCATAATGCGAGCAGCATTTTTTGTGACCATAGCTAAACAGCTTTCTAATTCTTCAAGGCTAGTCATATGCGCAGTATGTGCAGCCAAATTTGCAATAAAAAGAGCGTCATAGTTTCCAAAAGGATTAAAAGGATCAGCAACATTATCAGATGCTGCTGCTACATTCACCCCAGCATTTAAGAGTTCTTTTACTCGTGTAACCCCCCGTGGTTTTGGCTCTAAGTTACGACCCATAAGCACTAAGTTACAAGAGGGAAGCGTAACTATGTTTATTTTAGCCTCAGCCACTTTATCAATTAGTTTAAGGGCACGTTCAAGCGGCATAAAGGCTAGCGAGCAACAGTGACCCGCCGTAACACGTCCTTGAAAATGCCTAGCTATAGTTTGCTCAGCAAGATACGCTAAAGTCTTACTGTTCGGGTCTTCGGTTTCATCAATATGCAAATCAATACCTTTAGAATAATGCTCAGCCAAATCAAAAATGGCATTAATGGATTGTTCAGGATTGGCAAGCAATGCGGGTGCACCCCCAACAAGATCAGCACCCAACTCGAGTGCGGTTTTCATGGCTTGGGTTTCTGCTTCATTTAGCCCCGCTGCGCCTAAAGCGACAATTTCAATATTACAAAGCTCTTTAGCTTCTTCGCGTACTTTTAAAATTGCTTCTAGGGCTGTAAATCCGTGGCTTGAATTAATATCAATATGCGTTCTAATTGCTGTGCTACCTTTAACTAAGGCAGCCTGAATAGCTTTTAAGGCACGCTGTTCATAACTATCAAAATCAAGATTTGGTTTTTCTTTAACCCACACTTCAATCGCTTCTCTTAGGGTGCCAGATTTGTTAACAAGAGGAACAAAAGTTTTATCAAGATGAACATGAACATCAGCAAAAGATGGAAGAACAACACGACCTTCAAGGTTCCAAACTTCAGTTGCAGCTCGGTCTAAAGATTGCCCCTTTACGCTTCGCGCCTCAATAACAGCATCTTTAATGGCAATATCGCAAAGTTCACCTTCAACACAGGCATTTTTAAGTAAATAATCAAGCATTAGGCACTTCAAACAAACTCAAAATCTTAATCAGCTTAGCTAAACGCTCAGCAGCATGACTCAAAATCTGCTCACCTTTTTCTTGATTTGCTAAAGTTGCATCACCAAACACACCTGAAGCACTCCAATCGTCACTTAACCAAGCCACTGACGCAGCACCAAATAAATGAAGCACATCGGTTGGAAAATCAGGATAAGATTTGACTGCCTTTGCCATATCAACCAAAGAAGGCTCGAGTTTCAGCATGAGAGACGTTTCTAGCTCGCCTGCATGAATACCAAATCGGCTTTCTAATGCTGATAACTCAAAGGGTGATTGCAACCAGAAACTCGGCTGAATAACAAAACAGATTAAACCAGTTTCTTGATGAATATCTCTAGCAACAGTATCTAGTAAACCCACATTTCCCCCGTGGCCGTTCAGCAACGCTAAGCGTTTAAATCCTGAACGTTTAACGCTTTCAGCTAAGTCTTTTAAAACACTCATTAAGGTTGTTGCAGATAAGCTTAGAGTGCCTGAAAAAGCAGCGTGCTCATTACTCTTACTATAAGGCAATGCCGGTAATGACCAAGCTTTTGTATCAACGTCTAGCAAATCAAAAGCCGCAGCTAGTACAGCGCTAAGCTGCCTTGTATCGGTCATAACAGGAAGATGTGGCCCGTGTTGTTCTGTTGCACCAATAGGCAAAATGACAACGCCACTATCTTTACTTAGCGCTGAAATGGCTTGGGAGCTAAAGGTTTCAAGACGTCGATTCATGACTCGTTATTTAAATGTCCAGGATTGAGTAATCTTTTGGGGTCCCAGTTCTTTTTAGCATCTAAAATGGGTTGACCATTCCACCTAATATCATCATCTAATTTATGGCTATGCGCATCTGCAACTGCAATACCAAGCGATTCACTATAAGCCTGAATTTCGCGCAAACGAGCCTCATCTTTAAAACGAACCAGCGTCATACCTTGCGGATAAGGAGGCCCCCCAAAGCGCATAAACTCAATATGATGAATTAAGTCTCCCGCAAATCTTTCTCTTCGAGCTCTAAATTGCTCATTAAACCTATCTCTATCAAAAGCATCTTGCAAATAAGTGAGTGATTCATCTGTTTTCATAGCCCAGAGTGTCGTGTGATTCCAACTATAATCAGATAGTTTGTGGTTGCCTGACATATACTCAGAATGATCAGCATGCCATGTTATCTGCCCACCAAAAGGCTCCGCAATATCTTTGAGCTCATCAGCCGTCATGGTTAACTCGAGTAACGCTAAAGCTTCTCCTTCACGACTAAAACCCGCATTAACAAGCTTCGTAAAAAAACTAGGAATAGGCCACTCATGAAGCGAAACAAGCCGCTTTTTAAATGCATCATTATAAGCTAGCTTTTCACCAAAGCGTAGCGCTTGCTCAAACTCAGCAAAACTAACAGTGTACTGCTGCCAAGGCTCAGCAGCTGCTAACGCAACTGTTAAATCAACAATAATGCAAGTCAACCCACAAGAATGAATAACAGCTTTAAGCTCATCATGCCCACTAATCTTTAAGAGTCTAGGGCTTGCCTCCATCGTAAGAATAGTTGCAGCTAAAATATTACCTTCATCCCAAAGTGTGCCCCATGTAACCGAACCAACACCCCCAGCACCCCCAGCAATAAAGCCCCCAACCGTAGCCGTTGCAATAGTGCTAGGGTAGATTCGTAATTCAGCAGCAATAGTTCTAGCTTCACGCTCGAGTCTGCCTAACTTCACACCAGCTTGCACCGTTGCCATTTCTTTTGAAAGTGAAATTATTTCTTTTAACCCATGAGTACTAACAACCATGCCACCCTGCATGGGCATGCCTTGTCCATAATTACCTGTACCACTACCCCGCATGGTCACAGGAATATCGTTTTTAAAGGCGTAAGCAATAAGCTTAGTAAGTTCCTCAACACTATTTGGTTGCACAATAAGCTCAGCAAATTTATGTTCCAACTGAGGCTTTAATAGGGGTGAAAACCAATAGTGATCCTGGGACATGACTTTAATGATTTTGGGATCTAAAAACACTGATTTTTCGCTACAAAGTGCTTTTAAATCAATAATTTTTTGTTTACTTAGCGGCATAATGCATCCTTAAAGATTTTAAAGAACAGCCCTACTAATGTCATTAAAGACCCCAAATCTTGAATTACTCATAAACATAACTCGAGCGTAAAAATAAGTGATCTGCTGCGCGGCGTAAGCTCACAGGTACTGATTTGGGATAGCCTTTAGGCTTAAACGCGGCACCCTCAATTAAACCAGGTCTTGGCTTCCTGCCAGAAGTCGTGTCGTTACCAATAACCGTAGGGCATAGTGCCAGAAATTCATCATCCATAAGACCCGCAGCTATGTAACTACCGTAAGCTCTTGGCCCACCTTCACAAAGCATGTGATTAACAGAAAAATCGGTTTTTAAAATTTGTCCTAATCGAACCAAATCAACGTCTTGTTCACCTAGATTTAAGACAGTTAATTGAGCAGCACATTGAATTTTGCTCGCGTGTTGATAACCACGTTCAGTTGTAGCAATTATTATCTGAAAATCAGCTTCAGCAAAAACAGCAGCCTTTTTATCTATCAAGCCATCAAAAGACAAAAAGACTTGCAAAGGACGAGGTTTGCGTTGCTCTGATTTTCGTAAAGAATTAAACAAATGACTCTCTTCAGGAAAAATAAAATCACTTGTCCATAAGTGTTCTGGTTCAACCAGCAAAGTACCATCCCCCATGACCACAGCGTCAGCTCGAGCGCGCAGTAAGGCCATCAGCCACTGGTCATGCTGATTAAAACCACTAACATCACCACCCCCCATATGACCTGACTCATTAAAAGAAACTCGTCCGTCACGTGAGAGTGCAAAATTTGAGAAACTGTAAGGACGATCTGCAAATATCTTTAAATGCCAATCTCCCCCATAAACACGCCTGATATCCTCAGGTAAAGAAAATTCAGACCGAATATCATCATCAAATAAAAGCTGGAAAGGCTCGAGCATAAATTTAAACCATCTACCTTAAGAAATAATAGTTATTAGCGTAGTTACACCATGGTCTTATTGCGTTATTATAGCAGTTCCAGGTGTAATATCAGAAATTGAAAAGGGTTTGAGTTTACGATCCCAGGTCGCCATGCTAAAAGTCAGTCCGACTTTTAAGTTACTCCTTAGAAGCTTCGCAAAATACTGAATGGGTCTATCCGTACGCTTCGCTAGGGTGAATATGTAAAATGCAAATTTACCGTGGAGATACTTAGTAAGCGTACAAAAACAACATCCCTAAAGGTAGGTTAAGATGCGGAGA
>CAZWJZ010000059.1:0-18415 GCA_964634665.1 uncultured bacterium
ATAACCTATTTTCTCTCTTTTTTTACCCTTTTTCTACTAGCAGTCGAGGTTAGTAATCTTTTTCTGACATAACTTGCCTAGTCTTATGCTGGTTTGATTTAAGACTGCAACATTATCTTTTTATGGAGTAATCTGCTAGATCAGATTTAAGCATAACTCTGCTCCACTGGGTCATAACTAAATCATTCTAGAATTAAAAAGTCGAAGGTGAAGAACTGCTAAGAAACGCAAATCTTCACCTTTACTTTGAATTGATGCATAGTGCTTAAGCTGATTGAACCGTGTCATAAGACCGAGGGAGTCTGAGCTTAGTCGCCTAAGCTGAATTGTTTTGTGCTTAAGGTATTGCTTTAACCTTTAACAGCGCCTGCGGTTAAACCTTCTACAATACGGTTTTGGAACACCAGTACTAAGGCAATGAGGGGTACGGTGATGATTAGGGCAGCTGCCATTATCTCGCCTGTGGGTTCTTGCATGGCAAAGGTTCCGCCTAATTGGGATATGGATACGGGTACTGTGCGTGAGAGCGGATCTTGTAGCGTAAAGGTGAGGGCAAAAAGGTATTCGTTCCAAGCTCCAATAAAAGCAAGTAAGCCTGTAGTTACTAGCGCTGGCGCCGTGAGTGGCAACAAAATGTACCAGAAGGTTTGTACAAAGGTTGCGCCATCTACTTGGGCAGCTTGTAAAAGTGAATCTGGTAGACCTCTAAAGAATGACGTGAGTACCCAGATAGAGAAAGGTAAGCTAAACACCATATAAATAAGAATGAGTAGTAGGGTTGTTGGAATATTTAGCCAAGCTAGATCTTGTAAAGCTTTAATAACTTGAAATAAGCCCGACAAAATAGCAACAGCTGGGAACATGGTCATAGCCAAAATAACGTATAGCGTTACGGTTCGGCCTCTGAATCGTAGCTTGCCTAAAGCGTAGCCTGCAAAAGAACCTATGAGCAAACTAAGCAAAGTTGTTGTACCTGCTACTAGAAAGCTATTCCAGATGCCTCTTAGGAATGCTGTATTGGTAAGGACAGCTTGAAAATTTCTAAATGAGATTTGTTGTGGGAAAAAGGTAGCGGGGGTTTGAATTAGCTCCGATTCAGTTTTTAATGCAGAGATAAGAGCCCAGTAAAAAGGGAACAGTAGGTAAATGGCAATAATAATGATGAGTATGTAAAAGAGAACATCACCAATAACTTTTCTTGTTTCTTTATTCATTAGGCATCCACCTTTAAGGTGCGCATGTAAAGCACAGCAAAGACAAAAAGAATTATAAAAATAATGACACTTGCGGCAGCAGAAAGCCCCATATCTTTAGCCGATACCAGAGTAAACTGCGCAAAGGTTGCCATTGAATAGCGACTTTCCCCAAAGACAACTTGAAATAAGTCAAACACCCTTAAGGAATCAAGCGTGCGGAAGATAAGCGCTACCGCCATGGTGGGTAAAAGTAAAGGCAAGGTTATTGAGAAGAATTTCCTGATTGTATTGGCACCATCAACTTCAGCGGCTTCATAAAGCTCACCGGGAATGGTTGACAAACCTGCAAGCAATAAAAGTGCCATGAAAGGCGTGGTTTTCCAAACATCAATTGCAATAATGCTAGGCATTTGTAAGACAGGGTTTACCAGAAAAACAGCATTACCATCGCCCCAGCCTAGTTGGTCAAAAAATGCGTTAAAAAAGCCTGAACGATTTGATTTAAACATCCATTCCCAAATTAGAGATGAAACTACGGTAATGATTGCCCAAGGAACAAGCATGGTGGTGCGCATTGCTCCGCGTCCAAAAAACTTTTTAGCAAGTGCTAAGGCAATAATGAGGCCAAGTAGCGTTTCAAAAAATACAGCAACCACCGTAAAGGTCAGGGTATCGCCAACAGATTTAATAAAATCAGAGTTGGTAGCCCCAATAACGTAGCGTTTACCAAAAAAGCCAAATTCGCTTACTTCACGGTAACGCAAAGGTTGACGTGGTAGAACCGTGACCCATGATTCATATTGTCTTTGTCCATCTTCAATAACGGGCTGACCATCTGCATCAAGTTCTGGGGGTAGCTCACGAATCGTCATGCTTAAAAGATCACGATAGTTATTTAAACCAATAAAATTAGTTTCTTGAGCGCTTGCGAACCGTTTGTCGGTAACACTAAGGTAAAATACCTGAGCAAGAGGATAAATGCCAATTAAAAATAATAATAAAAGCGACGGAAATAATAGCGTCCATGCGGTGCGTTCTTCCTGTCTTGCCAAATCAGAAAGCCCGTTTGACTTAGGTGTTTTTGTCGAAACAGCCACCCTTCTACCTCCTTAAGTTAAAGTTATAATCTAGTTTATCATTTCAAAAGTTTAACTATGTCTAAAGTGAAAAAAGAGGTGCCAATCCTAGTGATCAGCACCTCTTTTCAAAAACCTTTTAAAAGACTACTGAGTTGCGTAACCTGTAATATCTTGAAGGTCAAGCTCGAGTAGTGCAAGTGCAGTTTCTGCATCTTCTTCACCGGTTAGTACGCTATGTACTGCAGAGAAGAATCTTTGAGAAACTTGTAAGTAGTTAGGCGCGGTAGCGGTTGAAGGGCGTGCTACAGCACCTTCAAATACAGGTAGAAACTCAGCCATGAAAGCAGAATCAGAAGCTAAGAGTGCTTCGTTCTGGTAAAGCGCTGTGCGTGTAGGTAATAAGCTACGACCAATTGCATTTTGAAGCTGATTTTCTTCATTGGTTAACCAAAGAACAAAGTCAGCAGCAACATCAGCACTGTCACTGTATTTTGATACAGCTAGCTGCCAGCCACCAAGCGTACCTGCATTACGTGCGCCTTCGCCTGAACCCATAGGTAAAGCGGCAACACCAAATTTACCGGCAACAGCACTATCAGCGCCATTACCTAAGCTGTAAGCGTAAGGCCAGTTGCGCATAAACGCAGCGTTGCCAGCTTGCCAAATGTTACGTGCATCTTCTTCTTGGAAGCCTGTTACACCAGCAGGTGAAATAGTACCAACCCAGCTTGCAGCTAGTTCAAGTGCAGCAACAGCGTTTTCGTTGTTAATAGTAATAAGTTTGCTACCATCAGCTTGAACTTCTACAATTTCACCACCACCATTAGAGGTGACCCACTCGAGTGCGTCACAAGTTAAACCTTCGTAAGCGTTTCCTTGCCATACGAAACCTGTGAAGTCTTCGTTGCCTTTAGCACGCTCTCCATCTTGGATGGCTTGAGCAGCAGCAGTAAGGTCAGCCCATGTGGTAGGAGCGTCAAAGCCGTACTCTTCTAGTAAGTCTGTACGGTAGTAAAGTAGACCTGCGTCTGTAAAGAATGGCATGCCTACTAGGTTTCCGTCTACAGTGTTGTTAGCAACAATGGCTGGGAAGAAGTCGCCAACGGCGTCTTCAAATCCAGGGTAGTCAAAAAGGTTGACTAAGTGCTCTGCCATGTCGCCAGGCCAGATAACGTCAATTTCGAAAATATCTACTTCGCCTGATTGGGCTTCGAAGAACTGAAGGTACTGTTGAGCGCGATCTGTTGCAGACTCAGGGCCTTGAATAACCGTAATGCTTACGCCTGGGTTCATTGCCATGTATGCTTCTGCTTGTGCAGTTGCAGACTCTACAGCAATTGCGCTGTTACCAGTGATCCAATTTATCTCTTGAGCTGATGCAAATGCCATGCTTATGGCAACTAGCAAGAAAAGAATTCTTTTCATTTTTCACCTACTCCTATAAAATTTCGATTCAGCATAACTGTAGGCAGTACTTTCTCAAAAACTGAAAGTTGCAGGCACAATTAGCTTGAATGCTTACCCATTATATCAGTCTTAGAGCCAATTTTGCAAGTATTATGATATTCACGCAATATTAATGTAAATTTTGCAGAATCAATAATTCTCCATGCAAATAATACAACCAAATTATAATTAATGATGACACGTTTTACCTAAAAAGTGCCCTGATAAGCTTAGCTACAGAGTAGTCAACGTTTTACATTTAATCTGTATGCTTATATTAGATTGCTGTTTAAAAACTTAGCTTTTAGCAGGCCCTGTAGAGGCTCTTAAAATAATCTGAAACCCCAACTCAGTATTAAAGCCATCATCAGTTGTAGTGCCCGACAAAGAGGTAATCAGCTTTTCCGAGGCTAGTTCACCCAAAAACGTTACAGGTTGACGAATGGTTGTTAAACCCACATAGTGCGCTAAATCATTATCATCAAAACCAATAATTGACACATCTCTAGGCACTACCAAATGCAAGTCACTAAGCGTCTTTAAAGCGCCAACCGCCATCTCATCAGAAGCCGCAAAAACTGCAGTTGGCGGCTTCGTCAAAGAGTAAAGATGCTTCATAGCTTCAGCGCCTCCCTCATAGACATCATTACCTGAAAGTTCTAAAACCTCATCATATTCAATACCTGCTTTAGTCAGCGCAGCGCGATAACCCTCACGGCGAGCATCAAGAATACCCCAATCCTTAATAGACTCATTGGTATTGGTTGAGCTAATAAAGCCAATACGTCTATGACCCAAATTAATCAAATGCTGCGTAGCTAACTCAGCTGCCGCTACATTATTAATAAACACACTAGGAAAGACACCCGAGCTAAACTCGACTGTGACGCAAGGTATTTGGTAGGCTTGCAGATTAGCAATAGTAATGTCTTCTAGCGGAAAGGTTACAACAACCAAACCATCTACTAGACCTTGCTGCAAAATAGCTTCTATTTTTTGACTTTGATCTTTAATACCATCAACCCCAAAACGAACAACCTCAAAGCCTGCGGCAATGAGTTTTATAGTAATAATGGTACTTAATTTACTAAAAAACCATTGATCGACTAAAGGTGACATAATGGCAATTCGTTTACTACCACTAACAGCCCTTGTAGCTCTGGGGCCAACAACATAATCAAGTTCTTTAGCAATACTAAGAATATGATCACGCGTTGCAGGTGCCACATTAGGCAAGCCTCTTAAGGCACGGCTTACGGTAGCTGTTGAAACAGCAGCTTTTTTGGCGACATCATCAATAGTTGCTGCCATACACCACCTTTGGAACTGTCCATACTTTTACTAGAAACAAAACCTTTACCCCATTTTGAATAGCTAAGGATTTATGAGCTAATTCTAGGCGAACCTTAAGTATCTCAGTATGACTCACCACTGAAAATAAACTCCGATAATTGTAATACTAACAAAAAATCATATAGATTTCATGTAAGTATTACAAATAAGAGCTTAAAATGAGCTGAGTAAAGACTCGAGTTCTTTCATCACTTCAGGGTTTGCCATAACTTCTGTGTTGGGTACATTCATGCCATTTACAAAGCGAGCTACCGCAATTTCCATGGCCTTACCACTACGTGTTCTGGGTAACTGTGATACTTGCAAAATACGCTTTGGTACATGCCTCGGGCTAGCCTTTTCTCGAATCGTGGTTTTTATGGTTTTAATAAACTCATCATTTAAAGTACTACCTTCTTGCATCACAAGAAAAAGCCAAATAACTTCGTCCCCTGCTTCTTTTTTACCTACCGCGCAAGCTTCTACAATTTCAGGTATAAGCTCTAAGGGACGATAAATCTCAGCTGTACCAATCCGCACACCGCCAGGGTTAAGGGTCGCGTCGCTACGCCCATAAACAACAATGCCGCCCTCTTTGGTAAAGGCAATCAAATCGCCATGTCGCCATTTGTGTGGGTAAAGTTCAAAATAAGCTGCCAAGTAACGCTCAAACTCAGGGTCATTCCAAAATTTTAAGGGCATAGAAGGCAACGGATTTTGACACACCAACTCACCTAACTCAGCCTCACTAGCTTCACCTTGCTCATTAAGCGAAACCAAATCAACAGCCAAAGCAGGCGCTTGAATTTGGCCACTATAAACAGGCTTTGTAGGCACACCCAACATAAAACAACCCACAATATCTGTACCCCCAGAAATACTTGCCAAATGAATATCTTCTTTAATGTCGCTATAAACAAAATCAAAACCAGCAGGTGACAAAGGTGAACCCGTCGAAGCAAGCGTACGCAAACTAGACAAATCAGCTAACGCCTTAGGCGATATATTTTGAGCTTGCAGTGTATGAATATACCTTGCACTGGTACCAAAAAAACTTAAGCTATGCTTCTCAAGCAAACGCCACAACACGCCCAAATCAGGTTGCCCCGGCGACCCCTCAAATAGCACCACCGTTGCTGCCTGCGAAAGAGTAGATACAAGCCAATTCCACATCATCCAACCACAGGTAGAAAAATACAAAACCTTATCATCAGGTTTGATATCTGAGTGCAAATGAAGCTCAACATGATGCTTAAGCAACGCCCCACCCGCCCTATGAACCATCGCCTTAGGCAAACCCGTGGTACCAGAAGAAAACAAAATATAAAGCGGAAAGTCAAACGGCAAAACCTCAAACTCGAGCTCATAACCAAACTCGAGCCAGTCTTGCCATAAAATACAATCATTGGCTACTTTTAACGTTTCATGACCATAAGGCAAAAGAACAACTTGCTCAACACTCGGCATGGCAGCAGCCAAAGCCTGCACTGTCGCTAAAGTATCAAAGCGCTTAGCACCATAATAATAAACAGCACTTGCAAACAAAAGCTTCGGTTCAATCTGCGAAAACCTTGCTTTAGACGCCTCAAAACCAAAATCAGGTGAACAACTACTAAAAATAACACCCAAACTCGAGCATGCCAAAAAAGCAATGAGTGTTTCTGCGCTATTAGTAGCAAAGGCGCTCACCCTATCACCTTTAACAAGCCCTTGTTTTTTTAGTGCAGTTGCGCAAGCTGCCACCTCTTGCCGCAACTCAGCAAAACTCAAACTCCGCTCAAAACCTGTTTCTGTAACACTGATAACAGCCGTTTGCGCAGCTGTCTTAAGCTGTTTAGGAAACAGTAACTGCTCTGCATAATTAAGGCTAGCCCCTTCAAACCACTTGGTAAACGGCATAGGGTCATCACTCATAACCCTGCTATAAGGCGTTTTAAAGTCAATCCCTGCGTAAGTCACATAAAAGGACCAGAACTCGTGACCGTGACTCACAGACCAAGCATGCAAATCATCATAATCTTTCAGATTTAACTTAAAGCGCTCATTAACAAGTCTAATAAAGCTTGTTATATTAGCTTGCTGAATTTGTTCTTCAGAAGGAATCCAGAGGGGTTTCATAAGCACAATCATACCGTGAGCCAAAGTCCTAAACCCAAAAATGAGCAAGGCGGCTTACAACAAACAGCTCAGGCACTGTTTACACTTATAGGTATTGTGTTTAGAAGACCCCCAACAGCCCCACCTAAAGACCCAAACGCCAAACGCGAACCCCCAGACTTCAAACAACTAAGACGCTTATTCACCTACACCAAACCCTACCGAATGATGCTCATCGTCGGTATTTTATCTTCAGCCATATCAGGCGGACTAGGCCTCATCTTTCCACAATTTGTAGGTCAATTCTTTGACGCTTTCATCTCAGGCTCGAGTATGGGCGGCTTAAACCGCGTTGTCTTTCTCTTGCTACTTATATTTGCCATTCAGGCTGTCTTTAACTTCTTTCGCACCTACTTCTTAAACTTAACAGGCGAAGGCGTCGTGGCAGACTTAAGAAGCAACCTTTACGGGCATCTTATTTACTTACCCGCACGGTTTTTTGAAAACCGAAAAACAGGCGAAATAACCTCCCGCTTAACTTCAGATATAAGCACCGTGCAAACCGTTGTATCCACCTCTATAGCACAATTTGTAAACCAAGCCGTGCTACTTATAGGCAGCATTGTCCTCATTATTGTCACCAATTTTAGACTCACAGCCCTTATGCTTTTAAGCGTACCTGTCGTGATACTCGCCGCTGTTTTCTTTGGCAGGCAAATACGCAAACTCTCCACTAAATTTCAAGACTTAGTCGCAGATGCCAACGCCATAGCCGAAGAAAGCATTGTAGGTATACGCGTCGTAAAGTCATTCACAGCAGAAAAACTAGAAGCTGAGCGCTACACCGAAAAAGTACAAGCCTCCTACCAACTCGCCAAAAAACGAGCCCTCATAAGGGGCCTTTTCGTAGCAGGCATCTTCTTTGCCATGTTCAGCGCTATAAGCATCGTACTTTGGTACGGCGGCAGGCTCGTATTCTTAGGTGATATAAGCGCCGGTGACCTCTCAAAATTCTTACTCTACACGGTCTTTGTAGCAGGCGCAGTCGGTTCACTCACCGGCCTCTACAGTCAAATACAAGAAGCCTTAGGCGCAAGCAAACGCATCTTCGAATTACTCGACACCCAGTCAGACCTCATTGAACCAGAAAGCTCGAGCTTGACGCAAGTTAAAGGCAGCATTGAATTTAAAAATGTATCTTTTCATTATGGTGACCGTGGTGACGAGCGAGTCCTTAAAAATATAAACATGACAGCTAACGCTGGTGAAATTGTTGCTTTGGTTGGCCCAAGTGGTTCAGGCAAAAGCACCCTTGTTACCTTAATACCAAGATTCTATGACCCTAGCGAAGGTCAAATTTTACTTGATAACAGCAACATAAAAACCCTAACACTACACGACTTACGCAGCCACATAGGCACCGTACCGCAAGAAACCCAACTTTTCTCAGGCACCATTCTAGAAAACATACGCTACGGCAAACCCAAAGCCACAGATGAAGAAGTTATAGAAGCAGCCAAATCAGCCAACGCGCATGACTTCATAACAGATTTTCCTGCTAAGTACGAAACCATAGTAGGTGAACGTGGCATAAAACTCTCAGGTGGGCAGCGCCAGCGCGTCGCCATAGCCAGGGCACTACTTAAAAACCCACGCATACTGATACTTGATGAGGCAACCAGCTCCCTAGACAGTGAATCAGAAGCCATTGTACAAGAAGCTTTAGAAACCCTCATGCAAGGCCGAACCACCTTTGTAATCGCCCACAGGTTATCTACCATACGCAACGCCGACAAAATAATTGTTGTTGACAAAGGTGAACTGGTAGAGCAAGGTAGCCACAATGAACTCATGCAAAAAGCAGGCCTTTACAAAAGCCTGCACGACCAGCAGTTTAAACAAGCAGAACTTGCATTAGAAAAAAATGTAGGCATGACCTAAATTCTTTAATGCTTAATGTATATGTGAACAGCCTAAGCTTTAAATAGCTATGGAACAGGCAAACATCAAATGAGTGGAATAACTTAATACTTTAATCTGAACGTAGCTTAACAAGATATTTATTTTTTCAGTCTTATTTTGGGGTAGCAAAGACTTGGGTCCAGTAGCTACCTGCTTTACCTACGCCTAGTTCTTTAAAGTTTGGGTTCATTATGTTTTTACAGTGACCTTCACTGTTTAGCCATGCGTTCATAACGTTTTCAGCATTAGCAAAACCAAAGGCTACATTTTCACCAACAGTTTTCCAGCTATAGCCTTCTTGACTGACTCTGTCCCAGACTTGCATGCCGGCTTGGTAGTGCTTTGCGCCTTCTTTGCTGTCATGACTCATTTTGCTTACCGTTTGCATGTCTTCACTATGCTTTTGGGCGGCTTTTTCTAGCGTGCTGTTTAGACTTAATGGCGTTGTAGCTGTGTAGCTGGTAGTGCCACAGGTTTGCTTGCTTGCGCGCGCTTGGTTTATGAGGCTTAAAATCTCGTTTGCTTCAGGTAGGCTAGCGCCTTGTTCTGTTTCTGGTGGGCTTTCAGGTAGCGAACTGCTCACCGTTGTTCCACAAGCTGTTAATAAGATAAGGCTAAGAATAAGCACAGTAATACGCAGCATTAGTTACTCGCACTCAAAGCTTGAGGTAAAGCAAAAACATGTACCCAGAAGTCATAATTATCGGTGTATTTACTTAAGCCCACTTCGGTAAAAGCAGGGTTCATTATGTTTTGGCAGTGCCCTGGACTGTGTAACCAGCCCTTTACAATATCTACTTCTGTGTAGGCATTCACGGTTCCGTAAGCTAGATTTTCAGCTACTTTTGCCCATCTGTATCCTGTTCTGCTAACGCGCTTGGCTACATCAGAGCCATCTGCACCTGTGTGACTAAAATATTTAAAAGTATTCATATCTTGTGCATGTAACACTGCGGGTTCAAGCAAAACGGTATTAAAGCCTAAAGGAGCTGCGGCTTCAAACCAAAGATCACCACAAAAGCGAGCTTCTGCCCTTGCAGCATTAAGCAACTCGAGCATGACTTTATGTTCCTCGGGTACAAAAGCTACTTCTTTACTATCTGTATCAGCCGTAGTGTTAGGTAAAACAATGGTTTCAGGTACAGGTAAATTAGGAATGGGTTGCTGCGCACGTTGAGATTGACTTGTTTGGGGTGCACAAGCTGCAGTTAAAGCTAGCGTAACTAAGATAATGAAAAGACGTTGCATAAACTCGAGTTTAGGTAGTATTGCGTTTTTTTACCATGAAAAACTCCGCTCAAGCCGTACTCGAGCAGAGTTTTGTTGTTTGCATTTTGCTTAGCTAGTTAGGGGTACAAGCAAAATAGGCGTGCTTGTGGGTTGTTCACTGCCACCACTTGGCTCTATGCTTACGCCAAAAAGGCTATCTTGGTCTAAAGAGGCTTCTATGTTAAGCACGCGTCCATCCCAAATACCAAGAGACTTAGGGGTGCCATCAGCAATTTCCCAAGCTTGGTAAACTTGGCCTTCAGGTGGGTTTTCGTTGAGCACTAGCAGTAAACTGTTATCTTCTCGCTTGGCTAGCGTACCTAGTTCAATATTGTTTTCATCGGTCAAGATGTCACAGCGACTACTGTCTTGCTCACATAAGTTAGCTAATTGTTGAATTGCTGGGTCAACTTGAGCTCTAAACCCTAAGTACAAAAAAGCACCTATAGCAGCTGCAAGTGCTAAGCCTGTTAGCCATGTGGGTGGCTTTGCGGTTTTTTCTTGTTTTGGTAAATGAACAGTATTCTCTTTACCAAAGAAGTCTGGATCCATATAGAACTGCTTGGGTCGTTCTTCGTTAGTATCTTCTTGAGCTTCTAATTGAATAACTTCAGCAGCTTCTAGACTTACTTCGCTAACGTCTTGGGTATCGCTTGTTTCTATATCAGAACCCAAACGAATTCTTGCTAGTAGGCTCTCCTCTGCATCAGCTGCTAAAGTTTCAGGCTCTAAATTGAGAGCAACATCAGCCATAGCTGCAAATAAATCACGCACTTCTCTTGCCTCTTCAGGATGCTCGTTAAGATAAAGCGCAACTTCCCTTTCCTCTTCAGGGGTGAGCGCACCCATAACGTAATCGAGTAAAACATCTTGAGTTATGGTCATGCTTCACCTCCTTTCAGGGTGATTTGTAATTTCTGCAACGCAGACCTTAATTTAGACTTAATCGTACCTAACGGTTTTCCAGTAAGCTTAGCCACTTGACCATGTGAATGACCCTGAAAAAAAGCCAACTCAATGAGTTCACGTTCATCCTCAGGCAACGTTTCAATAGCCTCCTGAACATACATACGTTCCACATGATCAGGTTGCTGCTCAGGTGCATCCCACGTTTCTAAAGGCATGGTTTCAAGACTCGAGCCTCTTATGCGGTTTATGGCAAGGCGATGGCAAATGGTAACCAGCCATGTTTTGGGGGCTGCTTTGTTGCTGTCAAAACGCTCTGCGTTATCCCAAGCTTTTACGAAGGCATCTTGAACACACTGTTGTACTTCGTCTGGGTCATGTAGCATGCGTTTTGCTACGGCAGCTAAGTAAGGGGCGTAGCGTCTATGCAGTTCAATAAGTGCTTCTTCACGACGAGCTATCATGTGTTGGACAAGTTCGATGTCCGTTATCACCTCCATCGTCATGTATATACACAGGCTTTCTTGGTTTTGGATGTTTGCTTCATGTCGTTAAAACTATACCCCAGTTGCTTTCTTTTTTTGTTAAGCTTGTGCTTGATCGGAGTCAACAAGACCTTTAAGTCTTTCTATATGTCACTTATTACCTTTTTTTCACAAGCTAAGTACCACCGTTTAATTGTTACGGGCTTTATGTCTTTTATTTTAATTGGCGCGGTGCAAGCTATGTACGGGCCTGCCTTTTCAGCATTTCAGTCTCGTTTTGGTATTTCAACAGCAACTGTGGGCTTTATTGTTAGTTTGCATTTTATTGGTTCCCTGATTAGTATTTTGGGTAGTGGGTTCTTTATTTTGCGCTTTGGCTATAGACGTGTTTTAGCCGTTGCTATTTTACTCATGCTCTGCGGCGCTCTAGGTATTGCTTTTAGCCCAAGTTGGTTTTTAACACTCGTTTCAGCTTTTGCAATTGGTGTTGGCTTTGGTTTTTTTGATGCAGGCATGAACATGCTGTTTGGTAGAAGTTTTGAACCTAACAGCGCACCTGCTTTAAATTTACTTAACGCCATGTTTGGTGTTGGCGCGGTTCTTGGGCCTTTGCTTATTGCTGTTTTTTTACCTAATGTCGCTAATGCTTTTTTGGTGTTTGCCGCTGCTGCTGGACTTGTCTTTTTCTTAACACTTGGTTTACCTAACCCTGAACTTGCTGCCTCAAGCAACAAAAGTATTAAGATTCCTTGGGCTAGTTTTACAGGGTTTTTACTTATTTTCTTTTTTTATGTCATGGCAGAGGTTGGCGCAGCCAGCTGGGAAGCAACTCACTTGGCACCCTATTATGGTGAAGCTCGAGGTGCTTTTTTTACCTCTCTTTACTGGGCTGCACTCACCGTTGGTCGTTTTATTGCTACACCTTTAAGTTCTTTTGTTAAAGCGAAAACCCTTGTGCTACTTTCGGCATTATTTGCTTTAGTAGGCGCTGTGTTATCTCACAATATTGTCTTAGCACCTTATGCTTACATGTTTATTGGCTTCGCCTTTGCACCTTTTTTTCCAACGGGTTTAGCTTGGCTGCAAAAAACATTTCCTGAACGTATAGAGCAACTCACCCCTCTTGTTATGGCAACAGCTAATTTAGGGGCAGTTGTTTCATCACCAGCTTTTGGCTTTATTATTGCCCGCAGTACCCCTGACAGGATACCCACCGTCATGTCAATCGCCGCAGCTATCTTACTTGTCATTACTTATGTACTTTGGTTACAAACTAAGGACAAGTAAAAAGCCAAACTTAAGCTTCTTTTTGTAAAGCTATGCTCTGCTCGAGTTTGTCTAGTCGTTGCATGATTTGCTCGAGTTTATAAAGGATGAGCGCATGGGTTTTTTTGGCATCTATACCCACGGGGCTGTTGTCACTTTCTATTTCTTTTATGATGGCTTGATAGCTTTCTTCATTCATGTTTATTACTCCTAAGGCTAAACTTATATTGCAATTTACAGTGTATGCCTAACTTAGCTTAGAAACATAAAAGAACCTTGCGGAGGCCTTCGCGAGGGGGCAGCGGGGTGCGAAGGCTTATCAAACAAGGTTCTATAAGAGTGTAGCAAGCTTATTACTCATGTCATTTCCTTCAGGCTTACAAATTTTGGACCTTAGGCTTATCTTTATTTACCTTAACTAGGCTAAAGCAAATCTTAGCGCGTTAGCAATACCGTTACGCCAGTTAAGCCAGTTATGGCCTGCATTTCTCTCGACATACATTACTTCATAGTTTTTTTCTTTGAGAAGCTCTGCAACTTCTTTATTAATGGCATAGAGCCACTCTATGGTTCCTGTATCTAGGTACCAACGTGTCTCATTTACTGTTTGCTGCTTTAGCGTGTCCAGCAGCCAAGAGCTTTTACCTGTATAAAAATCAGGTTCCGATGGACTACCTAAAAACGCGCCAGATTGCGAAAGAACTGTTTGAAATAAGTCAGGGTGCTTAAGGGCTAAAGTGCTACTCACCAACCCCCCTAAACTTGCCCCTAAAAGGATACGCTCAGAAGCGCAATTAAGCTCTGCTTCTATAAGTGGCAACAACTCATTAATCATAAACTTGCGATAGTCAGCATTATAACGGTACTCATTAGTACGGTCATTCGGCTCAACAAACACCAAATGCGCAGGCCTAAAGCCCTCTGCAATAAGATGCTCGAGTATCGCTGGGAGTTGCGCTATGCGGTAATAGGCTATGCCGTCTTGCGCATAGATAACAGGTAAAGCTTTATGCTCAAAGCCTATGGGTGTGTAAGTAATGATGCGTCTTGTTTCGTTGAGTGCTTCTGATTTCGGTCTTAAGCGTTTAACGCTACCTTGAGCTTTTAAGTTAGGGTTTAACAAAGCGTCAGGCTGATAGTCTGGCCCTATGATGGCGTTAGCATTGGGGTACCAAGGGTTATCTGCTTTGACTAAATTTTGCGGGTCTGCTTTTATTTGGCCAGCTTGGTCTATAAAGGCGTACTCGAAGTAGCAGTCATCTGGCAAATTAAGGCTGAATTTAGAGACTTTGCTGGCATCTACCGGGTGGGGTCTTCGCTCCATATCGGTAAGGTCAGAAATAACATAGCTTGCCCAATTAGGAATGCTTACAGTGCTACGCACGCTCTAAAAAGCTTTAGTCAAGCCCGGGTGCATTGGTAAGAAAACGACTAAACCAAATGGCGTGCATGGCTAAGAGAAGAATAAATAAACCAACGGCAAATAAAAGGCTGAACAAAAAACCAAACGGCATAGCAAAGAACATACCAACAGCAAATAAGAAGTAGCCAATATAAGCAGGAAAATCGACGGGGAAAAAGTAGTCAATTAAGATGAGTGCAACAGCTGCAATGAAGCTAATCTCCATGACACGCCAGTTTTGTAGTTGCAGCAATAAGTCATACATGGTGTTAAGTATATCAGCTTGTTTAGCTTTTGCTTGGTTAACCTTGACTGGGTTAGTCCATACCATATTCTCAAGATACTGAGCTAATTTATTCTGAAGATATTTAGCTAAGGATGCGCAGCAAAGATTGACAGTTTTAATAGCCTTTAAGCTGGGACAGTTTGGCCTAAAAACACTACGAGTTATCAGTTATATTTACCTGGCTCTTTAAACTCAGAACTTGTTGTTTTGAAAATCAGCGTGCAATCCTGCTAATGACGTAAGCGTATTTCTTTACTTAAGCGCTCAAAGGAACTCGAGTCTTTAACCGTACAAAAGGTATCTATGTAGGGTAAGGCTGCTTGCATGCCTGCTGCTGTTGGCTCGTAACCTTCAGTATCAAGCAATGGGTTTAGCCAAACCACACCACTACTGCGCCTATGTATGTCTCGCATGGCGCGTTGTAAGATCTCTGGCTTACCTGTATCAAGACCGTCACTAGCTATAAGTACAAGGGTGTCTGGTGTGACTGCACCCTGAGCGTAACGCCTATTAAATTCAGTAAAGCAAGCTCCTATTTGGGTTCCGCCTCCAAACGCTTCACCTAGGTCTGTTAAACGCAATGAACTGCTAGCTTTGGTTTTTCTGAGATGCTTTGTTACACGCTTAAGGGAGGTAGAAAAAAGGAATACATCTACTCGGCTCGAGCGTTGGCTTAGTGCATGTGCAAATTGCAGAAGTTTATTGCTGTAGCTTGCCATGCTTCGGCTGCTGTCTAGCAGTAAGACAAAGTGGGGTTTTCTTTGGGGGTGTCCTAGCCATGCGGGTTTTATGGCTTCGCCACCAGTTGAGAGTGATTTTCTTAGCGTGCGCCTAAAATTAAATTTGGGTCCGCGTGTTGTGGCTTGCCAGCGTCTACTTTTTCCTAAGCGTACTTTGTTTACAAGTTGTCTGGCTGCGTCGCGCATGGCGTCCATGTCTTCTGACGATACCTCTACGGGTGTCTCGTAGCGTCTTGAGAAAGGACTAAAAAATGCTTTTAGGGTTGCAGGGCTACCACCTTCGTTATCTTCATCTTCGGTATCTGTAACTTCGCCAATTTCTGCGCTGCTGGCAACAAGGCTTTCTTGGGGTTTGCTGTGTTGTTTTTTGCGTTGTTGGGGTGCTTCTTCTTTATCATCACCATCTCCTCCTTCGCTAGCTTTGGCTTGTGATTCAGGGGGGCGTTCTTTTTTGGGTGCAGGTAAAAAATAAGCTCTGAACAGCACATCAAAGCTTTCTTCATGGGCTTGGCTTGAGCATAAAATTAAGCTAAGCGCGTCTTTACTTTGCTGGTACTGACTCAAATCTATGGTGGTGAGGGCTGTTAAGGCATCTTGTGTTTCTTGGGGGCCTATGGTGAAACCTTGCAACCTCAATATGGAGCAAAAATCAAGGATGTTTTGAGCAGCATTGCTATAAGAAGGCATTAGGTTTTATTGTGGCTTAAATTTAAGCTTGATAGGTAAGGAAGGACTACAGTTATCGCTTTTTAAGCTTTGTCTGCTGTCATAAGCAGTCCATTAACCTAAATAAGTAAAAACAAATACAGTAAAGTTTCTATGGCTAGTCATCTTTAAAGTGAAATAGAAAGCCGTCAATAATCATTTTTGCTTAGCTTTTGGCATATTTTTTGCCATTATTGCGCGTTCATGCTCAAACTACGTTGCTTTTTATTTTTACATCATGCTAAAGTTCTAAAAAGACCAAACGGTCTTTTTTAAGGATGCCCATGAGCAAAGGCTTAGAAACAAGACAACGCATCATCGCTGAATCCGCCAAAGTCTTCAACGCAAGAGGCTACTCGAGTGCCTCTATGCTTGACATTATGAACGCCACTAAGCTTCAAAAAGGCGGTATTTACAGACACTTCAAAAGCAAAGATGACTTAGCTTTGTCTGCCTTTGATTTTGCTTACAATCGACTTAGAGAACGTTATAAAGAAGAGGTCTTTAGAGAACTCAACGCACCCAAACGCCTTATAAACATTTTGCAATTACACGGCTCTTTACTCGATGACCCTTACCTAGAGGGTGGTTGCCCTATCATGAATACAGCCGTTGAAACCGATGACACCCATCCAGCCCTAAGAGCCAAAGCTCAAAACGCTATGGATGAATGGCGTCACACCATAAGAGCTATCATAAAAAAAGGCATACAGCGACAAGAATTACAAAATATAGATACTGAGCAACTCAGCAGTGTCATTATTGCCAGTTTAGAAGGCGCGGTTATGCTCGCAAAACTCTACCAAAACCAAAGCTACATAAAACACATCATTCAACATTTAAAAACCCACATTCAAAGTCTCACCGTCCCCCTTAAAAGGAGTCAAGCATGAAACGAATTGTAGTCACAGGACTAGGCGCACTCACCCCCATAGGCACAGGCGCAAAAGCCTTTCATAAAGCCCAACTTGCCGGCGCAAGCGGTATTGAACGCATAACCCTCTTTGACCCAAGCGACGTCACCTGCCAAATTGCAGGCGAAATAAGAGAAGACATAGGCCAATGGCTAGACCGCAAAGAACAAAAACGCATGGACAGATTTGCCCAATTTGGCGTCATAGCAGGCGACCTAGCTCTAGAAGACAGCAAACTCGAGCTTGACAAAGAAAACTTAGAACGCATTGGTACCTTTGTGGGTTGCGGAATGGGCGGCATGGCAACGTATGAAGAGAATGCAAAAATTGCTTTTAACAAAACACCCATGCGTGTGAGTCCGTTTTTCATTCCTAAACTCATTGGCAATATGGCTGCTGCACAAATAGCCATGAAGCACGGCTTTATGGGTGCTAGTTTAGATACCGTGACCGCTTGCTCCTCTGGCGCAGATGCCATAGGGCAAGCTATGCGGGCCATGCAACATGGTGAAATTGATGTGGCTTTTGCTGGCGGCGCCGAAGCAGCCATAACACCTTTATGCATTGGTAGTTTTGCAGTAATCAAAGCTTTATCTGTTCGAAATGACAGCCCTAAAACAGCGAGTCGGCCTTTCAGTCTTGACCGAGATGGTTTTGTCATGAGCGAAGGTGCAGGCATTTTGGTTTTAGAAACTTTAGAGCATGCGCAAGCACGTGGTGCATATATTTATGCTGAACTTTCAGGTTACGGCAGAAGTACAGATGCTTACCACTACACAGACCCTCACCCAGAAGGCTTAGGTGCCGCTTTGGCTATGAGCAACGCCCTTAATGAAGCTAAGCTAAACACAACAGATATTGGTTACCTAAATGCACACGCAACCTCTACCCCCGCAGGTGACATAGCAGAAACAAAAGCCATTAAACGTGTCTTTAAAGAGCACAGCAAAAAACTAGCTATTTCAGCAACCAAATCAATGACAGGTCACCTCTTAGGTGCAGCAGGTGCGATTGAAGCTATAGCTTGCATTCAGGCACTCGAGAGTGGCATTTTACCCCCCACGATTAATTTAGAAACACCTGACCCTGAACTCGATTTAGATTACATAGCCAACGAAGCACGAGAGCAAAAAGTAACACACACACTATCAAACTCGTTTGGCTTTGGTGGGCACAACGCAGCACTCATCTTCTCAACCTTCAAGTAAAAGCTCGAGCTTTTGATAAAGCCTAATCATGCTTTTTGCTAAGTTTACAATACAAGTGTTTTCTCAGCAGCAATTCCAAATATGAAGCTTTGCCTCTATTTGTGGGGAAACACAGCACAATA
>CAZWJZ010000060.1:0-18382 GCA_964634665.1 uncultured bacterium
GGCTTCTATTACACAGGCTTTGCCTTTAGAAAGTACATCTTGAAATACTTGTTCGCAGCTTTCTTTACTGTTTATACGGTAATAATCTAAATCATAAGCTGCTGCAATATGACTAAAGTCAGGGTTCAAGAATTCAGTACCAAAGCTTTCATGACCAGACCTTAGTTGTGCTGACCGAATTAAATCAAGTGCCGAGTCATTCATAATTAGAGTAATTACGGGTAACTCGAGTTCTTTTACAATGCCGAGTTCACCCATAACCATGCTAAAGCCTGCATCTCCTGTTATGCATAGGGTGGCTTGCTCTAGCGCAATAGCACCTGCAATGGCAGCACTTAAACCAAAGCCCATGGCAGATAAACCATTTGAAAGCATGTAACGGTTTGGGTTGTAAGCTGGCCATAGTAAAGCGCTAGCTATTTTGTGGGAACCGACGTCAGTGGTAACAAGATAGTCATCTGGCACATAAGCTCGAGCTACTTTGAGTACATCTTGCGGCAAAATGCGTCCTTGTGCCGCTTGGGGTAAAGGTTTTGCATTTAGAGCTTTATGAAAATCTGCGACTCTGTTTTCTCCCCAGTTTGCGTCTGACGATGAGCTAGTTCTAAGCTGATTTAAGATGTCAGGCAGGTTGCCAATGAGTTCAATGCTAGCTGGAATGCTTGGCTGAAGGTTTTCCCAAGCTGCTATCCAGATAAGCTCTGCTTGTTCATGCCACGGTTTAACAAGTTCAACCACATCAAAACCAATCGCAATAATCAAATTCGCTTCTGCGATTAGCTCATATACAGGGTCATTTCTTGTTAAGCCAAGCGTTCCAGCACTTAAGGGATACTTGTCTGAGACTGCGCCTTTTGCTTTAGGTGTGACAATAACAGGAGCATTAATACTCTCAGCAAACTGCCTTAATTCATCATAAGGCTTTTGAGGCTCGAGTCCTAAACCTGCAATAATGATGGGTTTTTTTGCTTCAGCAATCGCTTTTTTTGCAGCTTCAATGCTTCGTTCAAGCTTAGCTAGTGACTCTTGCTTAAGCGCTTTTGTGGTGTCTTTAATTCTTTCTAAAACGGGCTTTGCTGCCATCTCACGACTTAAACTCAAATGAACAGGTCCTAAACGCCCTTCTTTCATGATGTTCAGAGCTTGCTCAACTACTGTGTAAATGTTTTCTGAGTTTAAACTCGAGCTGAATTTAGTAATGGGTTTAAAGATGCTTTGTAGGTCATAAACTTGGTGCGTGTGGTCAGGTAGAAAAGATTGGTTGGTTTCAGCGCTTATGAGTAAGACAGCTGCCCTATCTAAATCAGCGTGAGCCATGCCTACAAATGCATTTGCCGCCCCCGGCCCTAAGGTTGTTAAACAAACTCCTAATTTGCCGGTGAGTCTGGCATAGACATCTGCCATGAACACGGCTGAGCTTTCGTTTCGCACAAGTACAAAGCGAATAGCTTCATGTCGTAGCGCTTCCATAACTTCCACGTTTTCGCCACCAGGAAGGCCAAAAACAATATCTAAATGGGCAGCTTTCAGTAGGCTCACTAGCGTTTGAGCTACCGTTTTTTCTTGACTCATAAAAAACTTAACCTTTCTTCTCTAGCTCAAAACTATAACTAGAAAAAACAACTGGAATCTTACTATTTCAACCCAAAAGCATCTTTAGCTAAGCTTTACAGAAACCCTACCCAAAGTACCAAAATCTGCCATAATTTCCTGACCAGCTCGAGCTGTAAATACATCCGTACACACGCCTGTTGTTACATAGTGATTTTGTTTTAAGTTAAGTCCTTGTTCAGTTAAGCTGTTAGCTAGCCATGCAAGTACATTTAAAGGATTGCCCAGTACCCTGTCGCCGCGTCCTTTGGTTTCAAGCTGGCCATCTACAAAAAGTGCTACTTCATGATTTGGGTAATCAAATGCCTGCCAGTTGTCATGAGCTTCAGCTTGAATCCAGCAGCCATGAATGGCATTATCCGCTGCCGTAATGGGTGCATTAAACTTTGACCAGTCAGCCAAATGATGATGAACCACTTCTATTGAAGGCATAACTGATTTTATGTAAGGCAGTATAGTCGTTGCATCATAATGCCCAGTCGGTACATCTGCTGCTATTTGAAAGGAAAATTCTGGCTCAATCACAATCATGCTAAAGTCAGCAGCTTTTAGTTGAGCAGGGCTTTGCATATGAAAGCTTGATAAAAGCTGACCAAATACAGGCTCAGTGGTGTTAAGTAGCTTTTGAGCAGCCCTACTTGTACAGCCGATCTTATAGCCAATGCGCTCGCCACCCGAAAAACCAAGAAGCTTATTAACAAGAACCGTTTGAACCTCATAAGCTTCAGCCATAGTGCCAGGCTCGAGTTCAGCTGGTAAAGCATCACGCTTTGTATTGTCACGGCGTAATTCAAAGAAAAAGTCTGCTGCTGCTTCAGTTTTCATCTAAAGTCCTCACATTTGAATGCGTTTACCTGCATTAAAGTTAAATTATCATGACTAGCAACACAACAAGTAGTTGTACCTTTTAGCGGTAAAAAGCAATTTAAAACGTAATGTAGCAGTCTTTACAAAGCAAAAAATATTCCTTGTGTTTTGCATATTTATTCTTAATGAGTTTAATCTTTTTCAACAAGTTTAACCTTTTTAATACTTAAGCCCTAGTGAGAATGACAGATTTTAATTGTTTACTAACGAATATGCAAAGGTCATTGACAGCGATTCTATATAAAAGATAAACTTCGAACGTATTAAATTTAATTATGGAAAGGTAGACATTTATGAAAAAAATATTAGCTATTTTTTCAACATTAGCTGTTGTTGCTTCTTTTGCATTTGCTCAAGAATGTACAGATGCGCTTGGCTGTGTTGAGGTTGCTAACGGCGACCCAATCGTACTTGGTTATATGTTAACCACTTCAGGAGCAACGTCTTACTTAGGTGATGACTCTGTTGGTGGTATTGAGCTAGCTATTAGCGCACGTGATGGTGAGCTAATGGGTTTCGAGATTGAACTTGTTGGCGAAGATAGCCTTTGCTCAGCTGAGGGTGGTCAAGCTGCTGCTCAACGTATAGCTTCTGATGAAACAGTTGTTGGTGTTATTGGCACAAACTGCTCATCTGCTGCTGCTGCTGCGCTTCCTATTATCAGCGAAGCTGGTTTAGTGCTTATTTCTCCTTCGAACACTGCACCTATTTTGACCAGTGATGACACTGCTAATGGTGGCATTTGGCAACCCGGTTACTACCGCACTGCACATAATGACTTGTTTCAAGGTGCAGTTGCGGCTCAATTTGCCTACAACGAATTAGGTGCTCGCACTATTGCAACCGTTCACGACGGTAGCCCTTACGCTGACGGCCTACAAGCTGTTATGGCTGAAGAGTTTGCAAAACTTGGTGGCACTGTTGTTTTCCAAGGCGCTGTTAATGTTGGTGATACTGACATGACTGCCATTCTTACTGAAATTGCAGCTGACAGCCCAGATCTTATTTACGCACCTATCTTCCAACCAGAGTCTGACTTTTTCTGGGCTCAAAAAGGTAACATTTCAGGTTTAGAAAGCACAACCCTTATGGGTGCTGACGCTAGCCTTTCTGACAGCTTCCCTGAAGCTGCTGGCGCTGCTGCCATTGGTAGTTACCTTTCAGGTCCTTTTGTTGCAAACGAAGCTTATGATGAACTTCTTGCAGCTTGGGCTGACCAAATTGGTGGCGTTCCACCAAGTGGCTTTCACGCACATGCTTACGACGCAACGAACATGATTCTTAACTCAATTGAAGCTGTTGCTATAGAAACTGCTGATGGTGGTTTACTAATCGGTCGTCAAGCACTTCGTGACGCTATGTCCTCAATCACTAACTACACAGGTATTATTGGTACCATTACTTGTGGTCCTACAGGTGACTGTGCTACTGGTGAAGCACTTGCTGTTTTCGAAATCACCCAAGCTGAAGTTGATGGAAACTGGCCTCCACCTGTTGCTTGGAAACCAGGTAACTAATTTCTTAAATCTTTTAAAGAATCTCAAACTACGGTTTGAGATTCTTTAAATCATGTTTTGTTTGAACAGCAAAAGCTAGAGTAAACCACTTACTCTGGCTTTTGTTTTAAGGCTTATCATTTTAGTGAAACAGTAATCAGGAATCAGGAAGCTTCATTATGAAATTAAAGCTTTATAAGCAGAAATTTACTTTATGTTAAAGCGCTATAAAGAGAACTTTAACTGGGTAGATTTAACCATTGATATTTTACGTATTGTTATTATTATTTTGGTTCTAGTTGGTTCTTTTAATACTTTATCTTCAGGAAAATACACGGGCTCTCAGTGGCTAACCCTTTTCATATCAGGCTTAGCTCAGGGAAGTATTTATGCGCTTGTAGCTTTAGGCTATACCCTTGTTTATGGCATTTTGCTTATGATTAACTTTGCCCATGGTGAAGTTTATATGGCAGGTGCATTTACAACTGTTTTCTTAGCAGAAGCACTTAACCGAGCAGGCATACTAAACGCTTACCCGCTCCTATCTATTATCATTTTACTTGGCTTTGCAGGACTTGTCTCTATGACAGTTGCTGTCATTTTAGAACGCATCGCCTACAGGCCCCTAAGAAATAGCCCGCGCCTTGTACCTCTTATAACAGCGATTGGCGCATCTTTTTTCTTACAGTACTCTTTTAGAGGCTTTTATGGCTCCGGCTTCAAAAGCTACCCTACTATTAATGCTTTAAGTGGTACTTGGGTCTTTGGTGACCTTATTATTCCGGTTGCACAAGTATTTGTATTTGGCGCGGCCCTAATGCTCATGAGCATTTTGTACTGGCTGGTTGAACGCACCCGCTTAGGCAAAGCCATGCGCGCGGTATCTGAAGACAAAGAAGTCGCTAGGCTCATGGGTATAGATGTTGACAAAATAATCTTATTCACCTTTGCTTTAGGCGGCTTTTTAGCTGGCGCAGCAGGTGTTATTAATGGTGTTTTTAGACCCCAAGGTGTCAACTTTTTCATGGGTTTCATACTAGGAATCAAAGCCTTTACCGCTGCGGTACTGGGTGGCATTGGTAACATTAGGGGCGCTATGCTTGGAGGTTTGTTTCTTGGTGTCATTGAAACCATTGGACCTAACCTCGTTTTATCTGGCTTAGGCATACCAAGCGCAAACCAATTAAAAGACGTCATTGCATTTACTATGCTGGTACTTATTCTTATTTTTCGCCCTCAAGGTTTACTGGGTGAAAGACTCTCAGAGAAGAAAGCTTAAGGTATGGAAACTATTAACAAAAACCTATGGCTTTACGCCCTTCGCATTGGTCTAGTCGCAGGCATAGCCCTACTTTACCTAGGTGCCGTAGGCATGCTATCGGTATTTAATGAACGCGAACTTGTACGTGACCTCATAAACCTAGGTCAAGTTTTACTGCTCATCCCGACCGTAGTAGCAACCATTTTAATCTCCCAGAAATTCAAAGAAAGCTCGAGTGATAAAACACAAACTCAGTGGCTTAGCTTGCTGGCAACTATTGCTGCGGCAATGGTTGTGGTTTTACCTAGCTTATTAATTATGGCTTTAGGTGAAGTCATTGATATTCGGTCAATGTTTGTTAATTTTAGTAGAGACTGGATTGACGTTATTACACTAGATAATCGAAGTGCGCCGCTTAGGGGTAGTTTTTTCCTAACCTTAGCTTCAGTAATTACAGCTATTGTCATGACGTTTTTTAGCTTCTTACCAGTAAGGGTCCGCAAAGGTCTTTCTTTAGGTGTTTCTATTAGCCTTCTTGTGGCTATGTTTGGTGAAACACTACGCCTCATTTTGCAAGAGAGTTTACCTAAGGATGCCATGGACTTCATTTTTAGAAGAAGCACCATGAAGCAAACGCCTTTCTTCTTGCTGCTGGCAATTACAACAAGTCTAAGCTTAGTCTGGGCATTTAATGGTGACCGCGTTCGTAAGCGCTACTCGAGCTTTACACCTAAACAACAAATAACCACAGTTCGCATTTGGCAAAGCCTTGGCATTGCCTTACTGCTTGCGCTTCCATGGTTAATTGGGCGTTCTTTGAGTGATGTTGCTGTGACGGTTGGTTTATTTATATTGATGGGCTTAGGGCTAAATATTGCTATTGGTTTAGCTGGCCTTTTAGATTTAGGCTACGTAACAAACTACGCTGTAGGTGCTTATGTGCTGGCAGTACTCACTTCAACCAGTGCATTTGGTCGGGGTGGCGAAGTCATGAACTTCTGGATAGTTATACCCATTGCTATTCTTTGCGCCATGTTTGCAGGCTTTATTTTTGCCGTACCTGTACTCAAAATGCGTGGTGACTATCTAGCTATTGCAACTCTAGGCTTTGGTGAAATCATTGGTAAACTCGCCATATCAGACTGGCTGAAACCCGTTATTGGCGGAGCACAAGGCATCTTATTTATTCCGAAACCAAATTTCTTCGGACTCGAGCTTAAAAACCCAGAGCAGCTTTACTACTTAGTTTTGGTGGCTTGCATCGTTACTTTGTTTGTATCTATTAGGCTTAATAACTCCCGCATTGGTCGTCAGTGGATGGCTATTCGTGAAGACGAAGATGTTGCCTTAGCAATGGGTATTGACACCGCACGCTCTAAACTTTTAGCCTTTACCTTAAGTGCCGCAACAGGTGGCATTGCTGGCGCCATTTTTGCCGCTAAGGTAGGCACCGTCTTTCCAAAAAGCTTTATTGTACTTGTGTCTATTAATGTACTGAGCCTTATTATTGTGGGCGGCATGGGTAGCAACATCGGGATTATTGTGGGTGCACTTGCGCTCATTGGCTTACCAGAATTACTACGTGAATTCTCAGAATTTCGCTGGTTACTCTACGGCGCATTGCTCATCTTTATGATGATTCGAAAGCCTGACGGGTTTATTCCTTCAAAGGTACGTCAACGCGAATTACAAGACCCCAACGAACAGGCAACCGTATAATGGCAGCAAGAAGGCTTTATATAAGGATGAATCATGGCTAATCAAGATGCAATCTTAAAAGCAGAAGGCATGGTAAAGCGCTTCGGTGGCTTAACAGCTGTAAATAATCTTGACTTCCAAATACCACGTGGTCAAATTTCAAGCATTATTGGCCCAAACGGAGCAGGCAAAACCACCTTTTTTAACTGCATAACAGGGTTTTACAAAATTGATGAAGGCGAAATACTACTAAACGGCAAACCCATTCACCGAAAAAGCCCTGACCAAATAACTCGAGCTGGCATTGCTAGAACGTTTCAAAATATTCGCTTGTTTAACAACATGACTGCCTTAGAGAACATTATGGTGGGTCAAGAAGCGCATCTTAAATCCTCTTGGATAGGTGCAATTTTGGGTACGCCTGCTACGCGCAAAGAAGTTAAAGAATCAGAAGCTCGAGCTAATGAGTTAATGCAGTTTGTTGGTTTAAGAGGCAAAGGTGATTTGCTTGCTAAGAATTTGTCTTATGGTGATCAAAGGCGTTTAGAGATTGCAAGGGCATTAGCAAGTAAGCCTGAACTCATCTTGCTTGATGAACCAACTGCAGGTATGAACCCCAGTGAGACTGCAAACACAACGGGCTTTATTCAAAAATTATGTGATGACTTAGGCATAACGGTTGTTCTAATTGAGCATGACATGCGCGTAGTAATGGGCATTAGTAAATACATCACGGTGCTTGATTATGGCAAGAAAATTGCTGAGGGTGTACCCGAAGATATTCAGAGTAATCCTATTGTCATTGAAGCTTACTTGGGTAAAGGCGCAGCAGCTGAAGCTACCATTAAGCTAGGAGATCACTAAATGGCGCTCTTAGAAGTAGAAAACATAAATAGTTATTACGGCAACATTCACGCTTTGAAAGACATTTCTTTTACCGTCAATGAGGGCGAAATTGTATCTCTTATTGGTGCTAATGGTGCTGGTAAAAGCACTACTTTGCGCACAGTTTCTGGCCTTATGAACTCTCGGACAGGCAGCATAAAATATAACGGCAAAGATATATCAAAAGTCAGAGCAGATGAATTACCTTCTCAAGGCATTGCGCTTGTACCCGAAGGTCGCGGGGTTTTTGCAAGCTTAACCGTGGAAGAAAACCTTGATTTGGGGGCATACACCCGCAAGGCCAACAAACAAGTTAAAGCTGACATAGACAGCATGTACCAGTTATTTCCACGCTTAGGTGAACGCAAAAAACAATATGCAGGCACCATGAGTGGTGGCGAACAACAAATGCTTGTCATTGCTAGAGCGCTCATGTCGCAACCCAAACTCTTATTACTAGATGAACCCTCCATGGGTTTAGCACCCGTACTTGTAGATGCTGTCTTTGAAACCATTCAAAAAATACAAAAAGAAGGCGTTACTGTACTATTAGTAGAGCAAAACGCACACATGGCACTGCAAGTAGCAGATCGTGGTTATGTCTTACAAAGCGGACAAATTGTAATAGCTGACAGCGCCGAAAAGCTGCGAAAAGACCCCGCCGTTCAAAAAACCTACTTAGGTATTTAGTAAAAAGAAAAAGCAGAAAAGCTCGAGCTTTAAGACTCGAGCTTTTTATTTGTTTGGTACGTCCTCCGCTTCTGTGGGGCATCATCGGAGGACGCTAGTGATGCAACCAACGCTATTGACTTATAGCCAGCCTACGCTAGTTAAGTTAAATCTAGCAGTTTGATACTAGCTATGAGCATTATTTTTTCACTCGGTTTAAATAAAGAAGGTTTCCTCAAATGAAAATGTATTAGGAATAAATTTAGAGCATCAATATACCCTAAGCAAATTGTTTTTAAAGCTAATCATAAGACTCTTGTTAGTACCAACAAAAACACCACTGTACGCACCCTCAGCAAGGCTACTATCACCCAATAAAGTATCACTCATTTCTATAACCGTTCCATCTGCTTGCGCTCTTTCAGGTCTTGCATCAAGAAATTGAAAAACCTCGTTATTCTGCAAAGCATTATTACCAGCATCACTGCCCGTACCTAAATCAAGCTTCAGAATTTCCTGAGTCACCCTAATACCAAATTGCTGGTTATCTGAGAAACTCGAGTTTCTCACTTTTAGACTACCTCCTGAAATGTCCATACCAATAGCGTTTTGATTCGCTACGGTGTTTTTTAGCCTAACCTCAGCATTACCTAAAACTGCAATGCCTGTAGCATTGTTTGTAGCTTTAACATCTTCAAGTAAAACCGTGACTTCTTCGCTAAACAAACCCCCAAAAAGACCAAAGTTCAAGCTTGTACCTAGCAAGTTTAGTCTTGCTTGATTAAGCGCTGCCGCAGCTACAAAACTACCTGAAAACACTGACTCGCCAGAGACACTGGTACTACTACTCGCATAGTTCCATAAGGCAGCTGCACTCGAGTTTATACGTACATTTTCAAGCTTGAGGTTTTGAGCGCTGCTTAAGATTGCGTACTCAAAATCTTGCATAAGGAGATTAGAAATGCTGACATTATTTGCTGGTACAAAGCCAAGCGTGTACGACCCAACGCTGTTACCTTTAAGAATGGTGGTGGCATCTTCACCTATTATGCTTACACCCTCAGGCGTATTCGGGCTTAGCCCATCATTTGCTACAAGGCCAGGAAGATTATTGCCATGCGGCCATACCGGCCAAACTTCACCACTAGCTTCACTATATTCCCCTGCGGCAAGCCTAATTCTGTCACCTACATTAGCAAAACTTAAAGCTTTAGTTAAGCTACGCCAAGGCAAATCTGCAGTACCTTTACCACCCTCATCCAGGCCAACTGGACTGGCATGAATGGCAGTCACTTCAATGACTTTGTCTAGTTCAAAACTATTACCACCTGCGTCAAAGCTTAAGGTTCTAAACCCTAAACTTGCACCATGAGGAACCAAAACCTTTATGCTAACTTCGTTGTCTGATTGACTTTCTAAACTAACAGTTAAATCCTCTAAACTAAGGTTACTAAGTTCAGTTAAATTTTCACCCTGCAGCTCGAGTACAGCCTCAGCGCCTTGCCTAAGTTGTAAACTTTCACCGTAATCTTTAAGCTGAAAGGCTGTAATGCTAGCAGGTGGAGGCAACACCAAAACGTTTACCCCAAGCTCTTTTTCAATCGCACCACTACTCGCCTTAAGAATCAACTCATAGCTACCCTCATCAGCACTTGTTTTTAACTCGAGCTGTCCTGAATTTTCATCTGCAAAAATGCTAATGGCTGCACTACTAAAACCCAAAGGTAATTCTTTAAACTCGAGCTTAATTGCTGCGTCAAAGCCTGATTCTCTTAAAGCTTGTACTTGTAGTAGTTGGCTTTGTCCTTGAATCATGTCAATATCATCATTTAAAACACTGAGTTCAAAACTTGGTCCTACCCCAGGGCAGGCGCTTAAAAGCAGCATGAGACAAGCTATAGCTAATCCTTTAATAGTATTCATTATCTTTACCCCTCTGGTAAGAACCATTTGAAAGATAGGGTATAAACCCCTTCTACGGTAGTCGTGCCATCACTAATACTTAAAACAATGGTTAGGTCACCACCTGAATTTGGTAAATCACGTGGGTCAAACTCAAGGTTTGCCGTTGTACCAATGGTTTGAAAGGCGGCGCCGTTAAAGCGTGCTGACCAAGTGTAAGTAACAGCAGCACCATCAGGATCAGTTGCTAAAGCACTCAAGTTAAGGACAGAGCCTCCTGTATGAAAGACTCCAGCGACAACCTGCTCGTTATTTACCTTAAAACGCACCGCAGCTGTCTGAATTTCAGGTGCAGGATTTGCTGGTGTTGCGCCAACAGCTATACTTATGGTCTTAGTAGTGGATGCACCTTGCGGATCGGTAGCTGTAAGCGTGACATTTCGATTACTATTAGCATTCTTAAAACGCACATTCACTTTGCAGCCTTTATTGCTCCCTATGATCTGATCGGTACCTTCAACACTCCACCTATAGCTATCAGGATTTGTGCAAGGCAAGGTGCCTGACTCTTCATTTGCATCAATCGCGCCCCCCTGAATCTGATAAGGCGTATCATTCACAAGAGGTTGAAAAGTAGGTTCACTAATAAACACACTCGGTGGCGTATTAACAACCGTTACCGTAACAGAATCACTCGAGCTTTTACCTTTGCTGTCAGTCACAGTAGCTGTTATGGTGCGTACGCCACCTGTTACAAAGGCATGTGAGGTAAATAAACCTGACCCAAAATTGCCATCTTTACTAGATGACCATGTGATGCTGCAATTACTATTAAAGAAGCATTCACCATCTTCAGGGTCACTAGCCTCTGCTTCAAAATCAACAACTTTGCTTATATCAAATGTCGTACCACTAGGTGCTATTATCTCAATGCTTGGTCGACTATTTTCAGCCTGCCCTAAAGGAATTTCATAACTAAGTACCGGTTTCTCAAAACTCACAAGCGTGAAACTTAAAATCTCAACTTCAAAGCCCACCCCTGCCTCTAAACCAGCTGATAACTCCCAAAGGGGATCACGTGGTATGGCAACATCAATCTTGGCAAACGCTCGACCATAAAGAAAAGGCCCCGCAATACCGTAAATCAAAATGCTGGCCTCTGCACTAGCATAAGCCCGCGCGACCATACTAAGTGCAAAAGCATCGACAAAATAATCACCATTGCTTTCAACACCACTAATGTTTTGCCAACCCTTACCCCTCTTCCATTCAGCACCAATTGTGACATCAAGCGACTGCTCAATACCCATACTAATTTCAGCACCAATCTGACCATCTACCCCAATTTTGACATCAATCTTTGGCGTTAAAACAATCGGAACAGGACCAATAAAAAACGTTATAGGCGCCGTATAAAACTGAGCCACAGCTATTTCTTTTTTTAAGCTACCCCCAGCAAAACCTGTAAGCGCAAGATTAACTTCTTCCTTAAAGCCTATACCTAACTTCAGTTTTTGAAGCTTAAACAAAAACTTAATATCAACATCAAAAAGAAGCTTAGGTGAAAAAGCAAAAGAGCCATTTAAACTTAACTGATCGTCCTTGGTACTGTTATTACCATCGGCATCTACAAGCACTTGATTAAAATCAATATTAAAACCAAAGCCCTGCGTTGCTAAGCCCTGCGTACCCAAATCAGTTGGCTCACGCAGTTCAATGCTCACACCCTCTAAAAGCGCTTTACTCGACACAATATCTGAAGGCACTATTTCCCGCTCAACACTCAAACTGCCCTGCGCAACTGCCTGATCTAAACTTGCTTGCTCCGTCTGCAAAATCACAGCGTCACCCTCTCTAGAAATCGCTGTAACCTTACGCAAGTACCCCTCATTAGCAACGCCATTAGGCGCACTCACAATCACATCGTTAAGCTTTAAAGACTCGAGTAAGGCAGTGGACTCTGCAAACCGTATGAGCCCTGACTCAAGATTAAAGTCAGTTAAAGCGTTCCGAGTAGCATCATCTGTAACTTTAGTTGTAGCGGGAATGATGACTTCATTTGGATTTTGGCCGCTAGGCTCAGGAGGACTTGGACATGCCGTTAAAATAAGCATGAGTCCAATAATTAGCTTTAACAAAATAAGTTTTTTCATGTTCATTCCTTTCAACAACAAGCTTAGAAGCAGCGCGTTTGCAAAGCGTTTGAAGAAATCTTTTTAGATGAATGAGCATGATTTGGATGGTTTTTTTAGACAGAAAATCAAAATGGCAAACAGGCCAAAAATGGACACCCTAAAAATTAGGATGTCCAAAGTTTAAAACAGTAAGACATTATTTTTTGAAATGAGCCTTAGTTTGCTCAAACGCCTTCAAATAATCAGCAAGGTCCTCAAGACTAGCAAAATTCTGACGCTGCTTGGTTTTTAAATCTTCAAGACTGGCACGCCAATTAGAGTTACTCTCACTATCTGACCATAAACGTACAATAAGGAGCTTCTCTTTTCTCATGACAGAACCTTAAACTAAATGCGTTTGCATGGCGTTTGCGAGCATCAAAAAGAAAACTCGAGCTAAGCTGCTCGAGCTTTTAGGAGAAAGCGTTGTAAATTATTAGTCATCCTTTAAAAGGAATACAACAGTTTTGGCTCGGTATCTGACATTGCTAATGGGTCACTATGATTATTATGAGAAGCTTTACCAGCACCACGTTAAAAGTGAGTAGATCCACAGTCCTGACCCCACTGTGAGACAACCATGACCAGCAAATTCACAACTAACCGTCCACCAATTATTGTGCAGCATTGCAGCAGTGCAGCCCCAACCTTGCGCTTGACTCGGACGCATCGTCAGGTTTTGGTGCTGAAACAGCATAGCGATTGTCTGATAGTCCTTGGGATAAAGACGGCTAAACGTGTAGGCGTCATAGCTAACATCTTGACCTTTTTCATGCACTTCAATTTCCAGCAATTCTTTCATTATAGGTTGACAAATAGCTTCAAGGTTTAGGTTTGTTTCAAAAAGATGAGGAATACCTTTTACCTGCTCAAGACTAAACTCGTCTGATTCAATATAGTCTTGCTTGAGGGCTAGCCGTATTTCATCACCTGTTTGAGTGTCTCTGCTTTCTAAAATGATGGTTTGATATAAACAATCGAGCTCAGCTTGCATAACATCGAGCTTCATACTGTTTCTGCTTTCAATCAGTTCTAAACTAGCTCTAGCCTTGAGAATCAGTCTTGTGTTTTGTGATGATTCATCTTGCTGCTGCAATTCAATAGCATTCAGAATGCCCAGTTGTAGCTCTGAATTTTCTGAAGAACTCACAGATTGACCAACTGACAAAATAGGAATCCAGGCTTTATGATCTTGATCTTTTAGGCTTTCTAAGTGTTCAAATCCAGTGCTTCCACAAGCAGAGAGCAGTAGAGAGAACAGTGTTGCAAAGGTGAATAGTTTTAAACAAATGTAAGGCTTTTTCATGGGTCTTCCTTTCTTTTAAATCAAAGCAGCTTTGATGCTCTAAGTTTAGAATTGAGGCGTTTGCGTTGCGTTTGCGTTGCCCGTTCAAGCGTGTTTAGGGTCTTTTCAGATGAGTCTTGTAAGTTCTATACTTAAGAGGAAGTTGGCGTTTTTAGTTATTAATGTTTCTTTGGCTTTACAAGAAGGCTTAAGCAAACTGCTTTTTAGGAAGGTTTTCTTGTGCTCGAGCTTAAACTCTTAGGTTTACCTGAACTTTTTTACGAGGGGGAGAAACTTGATTTGCCATCGCCTAAAACCTTAGGGATATTGGCTTACTTGGCTATGCGGGGTAGTTCTCGTGAGCGTGGTGAACTTTTAGAGCTTTTTTGGGATGCTGGGAAAGCTTCTAATGTGCGTTTTGCTTTGTTTAAACTTCGTGACATAAAGGGTTCTGAAGCTTGGTTTGAAACTTCTGATAAGGTTGCGTTGGTTAAGGCTGTAACTGATATTGAGCGTATTGAAAGTGCCTTAGCCGAGAAGCGTTTTTTGGATGCTCTAGCTGTTTGGCATGAACGTAAAGATGCAGATAAAACGCTGCTTAAAGGCTTAAGTTTAAAAGATGCCCCGCAGTTTACAAGTTGGCTCGAGCTTGAAAGAAGTCGACTTGAGCAGCTTTACTTAGAAACCTTGCAGGCTTGTGTTGGTGACTTAGAAGCAAAGCATAAATTTGCTGAGGCACTCGAGCTTGCACATTTGCTTTTAGAAAAAGATTCTCTTAACGAGACTACGCATAGGTCTATCATGCGGCTCGAGTATACATTGGGTAATACCGACGCGGCTCTTGCTCAGTTTGAGGCTTGCCGTCAGGCGTTACAGCTTGGTTTGGAGGTTGAGCCTTTAGAAGATACTTTGTCTCTTTTACGTGAGATTGAGCAACCAAGTGTGAGTCATGCTAAGCAGGCTTATGTGCTGACTAAGGCTGAGAATTTACCTGCTGTTACTAAGCTTTTTGGTCGTGAGGCCTTATTAGAAGAAGCTGACCTTTTGCTTAAGCAAGCGCCTTTGCTGCTTCAGGGTTTTGGGGGTAGTGGTAAAACAGCTTTGGCGGCGAGTTTAGCGGCGCGTCACTTAGCGCAAAGTAGCAATAACAAGGTTTTATGGTTACAAGCGGGGGATGATGGTCCTGCAGGTTTGTTTGATGCCATAGCTCGAGTTTTTGGTGTTAACAAATTGCTTGCTAAAGCTTCTGATCAGGGTTCTTTTATTCGGGCTTTGCTGGTAGAAAAGCAAATTAGTTTCTTTGTGTTAGATGATGTCTGGAATGCTTATGCTCTTGCCAAGCTGGCTGAGTGTATGCCTTCAAGCACAACGTTTTTGATTACCTCAAGGCAGCGTTATGCGAGCTTTAAACGCTTAAGTGTTGGTAGCTTGTCTCAAGCTGCTGCGCTTGAACTGCTGTCTTTTCATGCGGCTAGTTTATTGACTGAAGATGCCGCTGCGCTTGAGCTTTGTTCGGTTCTTGCGAATCATGCTTTTGCTGTGCGCATTGCTGGCATTAGTCTGCGGATGAATCAGCAAACGCCTGAAGCTCTTTTACAGGTCATTCGTTTTGAGCCTCATCGTTTAACAACCCCCACTGATTTTATGGAGGAGGGTCGTGAGAGCATAACTGCCTTGTTAAGCTCGAGTTTAAATGCTTTGCCTGAAGAGGCATATGAGGCGTTTATGGGTATGGGTAGTCTTTTTACGACGAGTGTGAGTGCTGAGCTTTTGGCTTTGTGTTTGCGGCGTGACACAGATCTTACTGAGGAAGCTTTGTTTGATTTGCAACGGCGTGGTTTGGTTGAGCGTGTTACTGAGGTGGGTAGTGACGCGGTAAGTTACCGTTTGCATGATTTGGCTTATAGTTTTGCCAAGGCTAATAATCACTTTCGGTCTGCTAGTGTTGAGAGGGCTTGTTTGACTTTTGTGGAGCGTTTTCAACATGATTTTGATGAGCTTGACTTTGAGCTCAGTAATTTGCTTAGTACTACTGGGCAAGCATTAAAAAGCAATAAACTTTTTGTTGTAAGCATGATGAAGGCACTTACGGTTGGAGATGCTTATTATCAGGCGAGGGGTCATAGTCCTAAATCTTTAGTCTTACTTAGGCAAGCTATTGAGTTTAGTCGTGAGAGTGGTGATCTTAGTAGTTGTCATTTTATGCTTGCGCGTTTGGGGGATGCTTACCGTGAATTGCAAGGTAATCACCAGTTAGCACTAGAAGCTTTTGAAGCTGCTTTAGACTTATCGCGTGATCTCAATGATTATCGAAGAGAAATCATTATGCTGACACTCATAGGAACCACCAAAGCGGCACTTGAAGATGCTGAGGCTGATAGCGTTCTAGAACAAGCACACAGTCTTGCTTTAAAGTATAAGGATGATAAAGCCTTAGCAAAGGTTTTAGAGCATAGGGGTTGTTTGGCTGGTGAGCAGGGTAACTATGAAGATTCACTGGGCTATTTCGAAGAGGCACTAAGCGCTGTAAAAAGGCTTGAGCAAACAATGCCAGAAGATGACTTGATTCGGTTACGGTTTTTTACTTTACTGAATCTAGCTGAAACAGAGAAGAGTTTAGCCATGTTTCAAAGGTCATTGGTACATTTTGTAGAAGCACAAGGAATTGCAAGTAAGCAGAAAAATCAGCTTTGGCTGGCTTATAGTTTTCAGGGTCTGGCAGAAACGCATCACACCATGCAGCAGCGTGACCTTGCGGAATCTGCTTACCAAAAAGCCTTTGAGCTTTATGAGCAGAACCATGCTGATTTTGATTTAAAACGCATTATGAGCGTTATGGAGTCAGAAAACTACCTTATTCCTGAGAGGAGTATGAGTACTTGATATTGTCAGGGTGCATAAATACTAAGAATACAGCTTTGCAAACGCCTTGCAAACGCTTTGAGGGAAAAATAGGTCATGGATTTTAGGAGGAAGAAATGAACCGTAAATTAGAAGATGAAAAGAGTAAAGAAATGAATAAGCTAGGCTTAAACCCTAAGGAGCAACAGGCATTCAAAAAAGGAGCTTTTGCATATTTCTTAGCTTCTAACTATTACTTGCTCATCGTTATTGCCCTAATTGTTTTAACGGCTTGTCAGCAAAACTTAAGCTTAGATACCACTGCTGAAAAAATTAAACATCGTAATATATCTACCTGTTTAATAGATGACTTAGAGGCAAACCCAGCTGCTTACCATCGCTCGGGTAGCAGTAACGGCATGGCATTTGAAGATGGACCCATCAATTCAGACTATTTAAGTGACGCAAGTAGTCTAGCTAAAACCATTGAAGCTAGCTTTCCTAGCGTAAATTTTGGTCGCAATATGGTTTTAATTGTTGCAGATGATTTTGGTGCCGCGCATAATAGCTCTGGTAAAAGCGTTTATAAACTTGACCCTTCGTTATATGAACTAAGCTTTAGTGATTTTGGTGACGTTACAGACACAGTTTCTGCCTATAAAGCCATGAATGACCATTTTCAAACCATGCTTGCTAAAGGGCTCATTTCTCATGGTGCTCAAGTTCTCACATTAACCTTAGATGTTTTTGAAGAACTCGGTGCCACCTTAATCACTATGAAAGAGCGTCAAATAGTAGTTAAACTTAATGGAGCAACGATAGTTATTCAAGCTGTAGAAGTAGGCGGTATGGCTTCAGCAGAAATCAAAAACGCTATTGAAGACACCGTTACAGACTACCAAGCGCAAGGTTTTGAAAACATGGTTGTGAATATGAGCTGGACACTCGAGCCTTGCAAATCAGTTGAGAGGTTTCGACGTAGTAAGGCAGCTAGTTTTGATGAATTCCTGACTTCAAACCCTCCGAGTGTAGGACCAGGAGATCCTCTTTATGATTATATTCACGCAGCTAATAACAGGCAGGTTCTTTTTGTCGCAGCAGCAGGTAACTATGGTGACACTCATCCAAGGCAACCAGCCAAAATGCCAAGGGTTATTAGCACAAGTGCGCAGTTTGCAAATACCACAGGTCTAAAGGCACCTTTTAGTAACAGTGCTGAAGTCATGCTTGAGGGTGCATACCTCCGCCTGAGAGACCCTTACAATCGTAATGGTGTCGGGGCAGAAGCTAACGCAGCATTGCTGGTAGGAACTTCCTACTCAGCACCTGCAAGTTCTATCGCTAGTTTAATTGATAGTGGCTCATTAACAACGCGCTGCGGTTTTGCTGGGGTAACGCCACGTTTAGCGCATGGTGTTTTTAGTAACCCTACTCTAGATAATGCTGTGCTGGCACACTGCTTACCTTAAAAGACTTAGACAGTAGAAAATTAGCCGAAGTAGGCAAGCTAGCCATCGTAAAATCAAGGTTTTTTTTAAATCACTGAGTCCTCAAGAAGCTCTTAAACTTCTTGAGGTTTTGTTTGTTCTTTTTTCATGGTATTTGCCGCAAATATTCAAACCTTATACTGAGCTGACAGATAAATAGGCTCAAACTCTCTAAATGATTCAAGCCGTTTAATATTAGGTATTAT
>CAZWJZ010000061.1:0-13660 GCA_964634665.1 uncultured bacterium
CATTTAGATTAGCTGACTCAACTACCGGCTCTACAACCAGCAAGTTATTTACTACGGTTACGCCCTCAGCAACCGACGCTTCAAAATCAGTAGCAATATCTGTCTTAACCGTTTCACTCTCAACAATACCGTCAAGCGTAATCACATTATTTTCAAGAGCAAGTCTAGGCGCAGTCACTCGAGTACCAAAATCAGGTATACGGTTAATAACAGTGCCCAGCCAGTCAGGGTTAGTAGCATTGGCAATTTGCAAATCACTATTCAGCGTTGGTGCTAAATCAGCAGCAACTGCTGTTAAGGCATCTAACGTTTCTTGAGCAACCGTGCCTGATAAGCTTACGGCATCATCAGCAATAGCAAGATTAAAGGCAGGCTCAACAATTGGCTCTAGCACTTGAATGTTATTAATCACGCTGATGCCTGCACCAGCTGCTTCAACAAACTTTGTTTCAATTTCTGTTTTGGCTTCTTCGCTTGTAACGATACCGTCTAGCGTCACAACTTGATTTGCAACATCTAGTTGCGGGTTTTGTGCGCCAGCTGCAAATTGAGGTAATTCCCCAATAACGCGACCTAACCATTCAGGTGAACTGACTGCTTCACTTGGTACAAGGTTATTAATGACATTATCTGCCCCAACCAGCTGACTTGCAGCTGCAACAGCAGGTGCAATGGTAGCTTCTGAAACCGTGCCAGATAACTCAGCGCCATTATTAGCAAGACGTAAGTTAAAGCTAGGATCAACTAACTCAACAGGCAAAACATCTAACTGATCAACAACACTTAAAACACTCGAGTTGTTAGCTAAATCAATTAAGACTAGTTTTAGGTCATCGCTCGCGGCTGTTCCTGTAAGGGTTAAATTACCTGCATCTACCGCAAGGCAGCCATCCTGGACATCAGCACTGTTTAGACTTGGTAAAAGACTTATGATGCCATCTAACCAAGATGCGGCGGCTACGTCTTCAGCAACGTTGATAGCGTTACTGTATTGCCCTGCACCGCATTGCTCAATGATTGCGGCGTTCAAGCTGCTATTAGCTGCTTCATCAAGAAGACCTTCGCTGAGCACCGAGCATTCGCTAATACATAGTTTTAAATTAGGGTCACGCAAAACAACGGTTTCAGCAACAACAGGTTCTGGATCAGCTTCGGCAGCCACAGCTGCAACAACTTGTAAATTGTTGACAATGTGGTCTTTTCGAATACCTTGCACAGCTCCAATAATCTGTTGCGCTTCTAGCTTGACTTCTTCTGAGGGAACAACACCTGCTAAAAAGGCGTCTCTGCCCTTTACGGTTAAAAACTCGGCATCTAAACCATCTATGCCAGCATTAACAAGTGCTGCTTCTCCGCTACTTTGTAAGCGACTCTGAATGCCTCTTGAGTCGTTACAAGTACAAAGAAACAGAAGTAGGGCCATGAATAGTAACCCTAAGACAAGCCAACCAGGCGTTTTGCGATTTTGAGAATCTACATTCATAACGCTCCTAACGGTTGGAATTGGCAGCAAACAAGCGTTAGAAACTTTTTACGTATATTTTCAAGGAAATCTACGCTTAAAAAGTAACCCATCCTCTCGCCACCTCGCCACTAAGCTTGAATTTATGAGAACAACAAGCTCAGCTGAGTGTAACATATTTAACACAAAATTCTGTGCCATTTACACATACCTAAAGCCTACGCCTAAGGGCTTTCTTAAATCTTACAAAATGAGGAAAACGTCATACTAGTAACGTTTTTGAAAACCAAAAATGAGAAGCATAAAGCTCAAAAATCACCAAATGCCAATAAGCTGCCTAAGCAAAACAATCTTACCCAAATGATAACTATTATGCGTCAAAATCGTTTCAATCAAACTTTGAATCGTATATTTTTCAAACACCCGCTTGCCCATAAGCTGAGGGTCACTCGCAATGGCAGATGCCTTATTGACACCCTCAAAAAAATCACGAACCAAGTCACGCGCTTCCCTTAAACCTTCAGGCCCCTGACGTTTCGGCCAACTCTCAGACAAATCTTGAGGTAATGGCACAGCATTTTCAGTTACCCACTCGAGTAACAAATTCTGCCAGTAAACCATGTGCCAGAGTTCTTCATAAATACTATGGGGTGACACGTCAGGCCGCACCGCCATTTGTTTAACTTCAACACCCTTTAAAATGTCACGAACATTAGCAAAGGCACCGTCACCCGTTAATAGACTAGGAATAGCCGTCATTTAAACTTGACCTAAAGGAGCCAAAAGAGACTTAAGATCATCTTGCGAAAGACTCGAGCCTTTTAGACTGCCTTCTAAAATACCTGTTGCTAGGGCTGCTTTACGTTCTTGGAGTTTCAAAATACGTTCCTCTATACTTCCTTTGGCAATGAGCTTATAAACAAAAACAGGTTTGTTTTGGCCTATGCGGTGCGTTCTGTCTGTAGCTTGATTTTCAGCTGCAGGGTTCCACCAAGGATCAAAATGAATAACGGTATCAGCCGCAGTTAAGTTAAGCCCCACGCCACCGGCTTTTAAAGTAATCAAGAAAACCTTATTATCACCCTCTTGAAAAGCAGCAATTTGCTGCTTACGGTCTTTTGTTTGACCTGTTAATTTTGAGTAAGAAATATCCAAACCTTGCAATGTATCTTCTAATAAGGTGAGCAGGCTAGAAAATTGCGAAAAAATAAGAACCTTGTGTCCCTCTTCAAGAAATTGAGGCAAACTGTCTTTGAGCCACTCGAGCTTTGCTGAGGTTTTTACTTTTTCAGCAGCTTTGAGCTTTACTAGTCTTGGGTCACAGCAAGCTTGCCTGAGTTTCAAAAGCGCATCTAGAATCATGATTTGAGAGCGAGAAATGCCTTTTTTATCAACTTCTTCTCGAACCCGCTCATCCATAGCAACCCGCACAGTTTCATACAGGTCCCGTTGCTTATCATTAAGTTCAAGTTCAACCAAAATTTCTGATTTCTCAGGTAAGTCTTTTGCAACACTAGCTTTATCTCGCCTTAGAATAAAGGGTTTTACACGCTTAGCAAGCTGAGCTTGCCTACTTGTTTCACCTTTTTTCTCGATAGGCGTGCGGTAAAGCTGCTTGAACTGATCTTGAGACCCTAAAAAGCCCGGCATTAAGAAATGAAAAAGTGCCCACAGTTCTCCTAAATGATTTTCTATGGGTGTGCCTGACAAACAAAGTCTATTGTTTGCTTTTAGTGCCGCTACTGTTTTAAAGCTTGACGTTTTAGGGTTCTTAACGTACTGAGCCTCATCAAGAATAATCATATGATAAAGCTGTTTCTGATGCACCTCTGCGTCCCTAACAATAAGCGGATAGGTTGTTAAGATTAAATCATGCTTAGCAATCGCATCAAACGCTTTGTTTCGTTCTTTACCATGAAGAACCAGCACTTTCAAATCAGGTGTAAACCGTTTAGCTTCAGCTTCCCAGTTCGTCATAAGGCTTGTTGGTGCCACAACTAAACTTGGCTCTTTAGCCCGCCCTGCTTCTTTTTCTAAGAGTAGATGCGCTAAAGTTTGCACTGTTTTTCCTAAACCCATATCATCAGCCAAAATGCCATTAAGGTGATACTCGCGCAAAAACTGCAACCAACTAAGACCCTGCTCTTGATAAGGTCTTAAAGAAGCCTCTAACTGCACAGGCGGAGCCACCTTCTCTATAGCTTCAAAAGAACGCAAGCGCTCTGCCATAGCCCGCAGCCTATCCGCCCCCATGTATCTAAGAGATAAAGCCTCTTCAAGCTCTAAGATACGCGTTGCATCCAAAAGAGGAAGACGCAACTTACCGTCAACAAGGCTATCTTTTAAATAAAGCTCGAGTAAAATACTCAAAACACTACGCACCCTTGAAATAGGCAAAGCAAGCTGCTGACCAGCATAAGGCAAAAGAATACGTTGATCATCCGGCATGGCAGCAAGAGCGGCTTGACTAAAGTCATTAGGCAAGCGCTGAATTAAGGTAATCAAAAGAGGAATTAACGAAACCTTTTTACCCTCAATCATTACGCCTAACTCGAGCCCAAACCAACCCCCATCATCACTAAGATCTCCGTACCAATCGTCAGGCTCAACAATCTGATAGCGAAAGCTCTTATCATAAACAATCTGCCAACCTTTGCTTTCTAAATCAGGAAAAACATCAGTCACCATATGCAGCCATTGTGACGCTTCGTTTGTATTGGTCATTAACCGAAAATGATGCGCATGAGTTTTAGCCAAAGAATAAGAAAAGCGTTGAAGAGACTCAAAATCAAGTGCCTGCATAACAGCTTGAGCTTGCCGCTCAGCTAACAAGTCACGTTCAAAAATATGCAGCACCCCATCATGAAAACTGGTTTCCGTTTTAAACTCTTTAGAAAAAGGAATTTCTTTTTGGCTCTCACCCTCACCATAAATAAAAGATAGCGCCGCTGTATCTGTAAGCTGTAGAGAGCCGTACCCTATAGGAAGCTGCAAGCTATATAAGGTCATTCTCGGTTGAAATAAAAGCGCATCTCGTTTCACCTCAATAGGCTCAGGTACAGGAAAAACCTCACCTAAAAGGCTATAAAGCTTATCGGTAAATACAGGTACAAGCTCAGCTGAAACAGGCGGGCAAGACAAAAACAAGTCCAGATCTTTTTTAGGCAAGCTCAACTCGAGTTTACCTATTTGGTTTTGTTTACCATCAATATAATAAGCTGACTCAAAAGGCAAAAAATCAGCTATCGGCGGATCAGCCTGCAAGCTCGCTTCTTGCACACCTTCTGCCCCTAATCGCCATATAGGTTTGCCTTGTCTTGCATCAGCCCAGCTTAGAGCTTGCTTGCTGACCTTCTGCCAGAAAAACCGTTTTGTTTGTATGAGTTTGTCAAAAAGCAGCAGACTTAAATCATTAAGCATTAGCGGAAAACTTGTTTTATTAGAGTGATACCCAGCTAAGATGCATGCCCATGCCATTTGCAACAAATCAATTTCAGCCTGAACATATTGAGGCATTGAGTGTTTATTGTAATTACTCGAAAAACTCTTTAGCTCATTAAAGCTACCATCATCTTGCAAGCGACCTGACATGAGACTCAGGTAAATCTGTCGGTCTCCGGTAGCCTCTCTTTTAACGCTCAAAACATAAAGCAAACGATAATTACTATTAAATGGATTCGAATTTTTTTTCTTCTCTTGTTTCTTTAAGTTCTGAGCACGCTAAGACCTTCGGCGCTTCAACAGATTTAGCAGCCTGCTTTTTTACTGGCCTAACAAGCTCAGAACCATAAACAATATTATGTGACGCAGCTAAATCTCTAAGCTCGAGTTGTATCAGTACAGCCGCAATATGCTTGCAGTTGTAGCCCACAGGGCAAGTGCAATCTCCATCAAGAAAAAAGCCCTGCTCATCATGGTCAATATGAATAAACTGCTCATAACGTTCCCCATAAGAACCTACAACTTGAGCGTTAATTTCTTTTTCTTGTTCATCATAGTCAATAGAAATAATCTTTTTATCTTGCAAAATTACTCGAGCACGCCCCAAGGTAGCCTGCGAAAATTCTCTCATGAGTAGCTGGGGGTCAAACCACAACATTAAAACCTCCTAAGCTATCAAGAAGGTACTTCAATTCTTGCGTTGAACTATTACATTGAAATAAATCCTGCTGCTTAACAATCATGCAAAATAGTATAACGATTAGCTTATTCTCCTTAGCTCGTAATCGTAACACTTGTCAACTTGAAAATACAGCTTAGTTTTTTTCCGTTTTAACCTGATATCTTCCAAATGCATCAGCACTAACAACAACTGAGCCATGCTGATCTGTCCTGTAAACCGTGGCATTAGACATTCTATACAAATCAAGTGCCTGCTCGGTCGGATGCCCAAAACTATTGCTACTTGATACCCCAATAACAACAACTTCAGGCTGCCATACAGACATACTCGCTTCATTATCGCCATTATTACTACCATGATGACTCGCCTTATAAACCTCAACAGCTTTTAGATACTCAGGTGTATTGGCTTGCCACCAGGCAAACTCTTGCTCTTCAGCATCCCCTGTAAAAGCCGCTTCAAAATCACCAAAATCAAGCACAATGCCAATCGAATTATTATTACGATCATAAGCATCTAAATTAGGTGGCGGAATAATCTCTAAACTAGCGTCACCCAAATTAATGGTTCTACGCGTTGCATCTAACACACTCGAGCCTGCCTCTTGCACAGCGAGTAGCAAATCTTCATAAGTTGCGGTTGTGGCAAGCATGCCGTTATCCATAAAGAATTGGGGTTTAAACGCTTCTATAATGACATCTAGACCGCCAATATGATCTGCGTCAGGATGAGAAGCAATCACCAAATCTAAACGTGTTATACTTAAGTCTTGCAGGTAAGTTAAAGCGTCCGTGTTGTTTCTGCCGCCATCGTAAAGAACATTTGTGCCGTTTGTTCCTTGAATGAGCACAGCGTCACCTTGACCTACATCAATAAAGTGAATCTTCACTTCACCTGCTAGGTTTTCTATTGGGTCAACAATAACAACGGTACAGCTAACCAGCACAAAACCAATAAGTAGTACAATGAGTTTTAGCTTCACAGTTCTATATCTCCGCTTGGTCCTGTTTTTAAAGAAGCCCGCAAAGTTTCTAATCGTTCTTTACGCTCTGTACTTGCGTCAAGACTAAAAAGCAGCGACTGACTTGTTGAATTAACAAAAGAAAGCTCGAGCTTTAAAGTATCTTTTTCTGTTAAAGCTTGTGGTAGCCATGCTCTAGGTAAAAGTAACTGCTTTCCTTGCCACTCGAGGCTCACAAGGTCATTTTCAATATAGTCAACATAAATAGCTTCAGACATGAGTTAGCTTATCTGAGAACAAGGCTTTGTTTTTCTAATCAGCTGACTGAGAAGCTTAAGGATGCAAGCCAGAAAACGTTAAGCCTAGACTTTCATCCCAGCCCAAACTTATATTTAAAGATTGAATGGCATGCCCTGCCGTACCTTTTACAAGGTTATCAATGGCACTCATAATAACGATGCGCCCCGTGTCATTATCCACTTCAAAGCCAATATCACAGTAATTGGTACCATCAAGAATTTTTGGGTCAGGTACACGGTGAATGCCACGTTTGGCAGTCACTAAGCGAATAAACGGCTCATCACTATATTCTTCACGGTAGGCTGCCAGTACATCTCGGTCACTGTAACCATCTGGCAAAAAAGCATGCGCAGTTACCAAAATACCTCTTATGCGCTCAACCGCCGTGGCAGTTAAATGAATAGGGAAAGAACCGGGCAGTTCCTGCATGATTTCTGCCTGATGGCGATGACCTGTCGGCGCATAGGTGCGAACCACCCCCATCCTCTCAGGATGATGCCCAGCTTCCCCGGGTTTGTTACCTGCCGCAGAAGAACCAATTTTGCCCTCAACAATAAGGTCTCCACGTGCAGGAACAGCATGTTTCAATAAAGGATACAAACCTAAAATCGTAGCCGTAGCTAAACACCCAGCACCCGCAATATGCGTTGCGCCACGCAACGCTTCACGGTGTAACTCAGGGTTACCGTAAACAAATTTTTTAAGTAAATCAGGTCGCGGGTGCAGTTCACCATAGTACTTCTCGTAAGTGGCTTCGTCTTTAAGACGAAAATCAGCAGCCAAATCAATCATACGAGGTGCAAAGGCCGAAAACTCATCAAAACGTGTAGCGGAGTGCTTATGAGGCAAACCAAGCACCAGCAAATCAGCTTCTTGTAAATCATTAATACTTGAAAAACGAAGCTTAGTAGCGCTTCTAAGGTTAGGATGAACAATTGGCACAGGCTGCTTAGCAAAGCGTTCACTTGTAACCTGAACCACTTCAAGTTTAGGATGCGCCAAAGCAAGACGTAAAAACTCACCCCCTGCATAACCCGATGCACCAACAATTGCGACTTTTAACTTATCAGACATATACACTCACTAAAAATACTCTTTGTGCTTAAAAATATAAACCTTATAGCAGCTATGATCTAACAACCAGACTTGCTGCGTACTGAACAACCCTTGCAGGTATGTTTACCCCTGTGGTTGTAACTGAATTACGAAATTCCATAGTGTGGTTAACTTCTATAACTAGCAAGCCTTCCTTTGACTCCACTAAATCAACAGCAACAATGCCACCACCCACAGCTTTAGCTGCTTTTAAACTAATGTCGTTTAGCTCTTCATAAAGAGGGCAGTTGCTTGCGCTGGCACCACGTGCCGTATTAGTAATCCAGTGCTCACTCGAGCGGTAGATGGCTGCAATAACTTCATCTCCAACGACAAAAGCACGAATGTCACGCCCTGGTTTATTAACAAAAGCTTGAATGTAAAAGACTTTGTGTTGCGGGCCACCCAGTACTTCTTTATGTTCAATAATGGCTTCTAGTGCGTCACGGTCACTAATTTTTGACACCATGCGGCCCCATGAGCCTGTAACTGGCTTTAAGACAACAGGATAGCCAAAGCTTTCAGCTAGCTGCACAGCAGCTTCAGATGTGAACGCAACACCCGTGCGAGGTGCTGCTACTTTGTCGCGTGCTAAAACTGCATTGGTAGCTAACTTATCACCACAGGTTTCAATGATATTAGAGCCATTAATGACTTTAACGCCGTAAGCTTCAAACACTCGAGCTAGCTCTAGGCCTTTGGTTTGGCTTACGCAGCGATTGACAATGACGTCGTATTTGGTGAAGTCTTGGTTTTCACTGAAGTCTATGGCGATGTGGGGTGCGTAAATCTGGTCGAAGGCTACGTTTTCTGTTTCGAAAGCGTCAAACAGCATGCGTTCTTCAGGGCGAAGTCGGTCATAGACAACTGCTATGCGTGGTTTGGGTTTTGTGAGTGTTTGTGTCATAAAGGCTAAGTAGTAGTAAGGGGTCAGTAAACAAAAATACTGACCCCTTAGTTACTTCTTACTCTCCCCAGTCTTCGTCTTCCATGGGTGCTTCTTCGAAGGTGAGTGGGTCTAGGTTTACAACTTCGACTTCTACACCGTCATCTGTTACTAAGATTTCGCCTAGTTCTAAGGCGTCTACGTCTGCTTCTACTATACCGAAGGGGGTTTGAATTTCCATGTTTTGCTCCTTTTAAACTTACTTTGAATTTATTTTTTATGCCTCTTGCCTAACAGTTATGCCGCTTTAGTTAAGATTTAATCATATGCTTTCTCCTGGAAAACGCTGGTACTTTTTGTAGTACGCTAAGATGGAGCCTTCTGCGAGGGCTTCTGTCAAAAATTCAGGGGGTGGGGTTAGTTGAAGCGATTCAGAACCTCGCCTAATAATACCTGCCTTTAAGTCAAAACTTACCTCATCAGCATCTGCTAAAAGATCAGTCACTGCTTCAGATTCAAATACAGGAATACCGAGATTCAATAAGTTGCGGTAATGAATACGCGCAAATGACTTAGCAATTATGCCACCAATATTTAGCTTCTTAAGTGCTTTGGGTGCATACTCACGACTTGAGCCTAAACCCCAGTTTCTACCACCTACAAGTAGGTCACCTGCTTGCACAGCGCTCGCAAAATCTGGCCTTAGGTGTGCAAAGGCGTAGCTTTGAAATTTATCTTCTCCGACCATGAAGGGGGCGTACTTACCCGGCAAAATATCATCGGTATTAATTGAGTCACCAAACTTCCAAATTCTAGGCATGACTGGCTTCCTTTGCATGTGAAGAAATAGTGGAGAATACGTGCTTATGAATAGTAAACAACCCGTAAGCAGTTAGTAAGCAGTCCTTAGCAATTTGATAGCTATTTGTCTTGCTTCTTAGTTCTTGCTTCTTAGTTCTTAGTTCTTTAGAAGCCACTTTGAACCTCCGCTGAACTTATGGTTCCGGCTACAGCTGTTGCTGCTGCTACAGCTGGGCTTGCTAGAAATATTTTGGCGTCAGGGCTACCCATGCGGCCTATAAAGTTACGGTTACTGGTTGATACGCAAACTTCTTCTGGGGCTAAAACACCCATGTGTCGCCCCATGCAAGGGCCACAGCCTGGTGTACCAAAAATGGCACCTGCCGCTAGCAGCGTTGCAAAGGTACCGTCAGCCACGGCATCTTCAAGTACTTGTGAACTTGCAGGAATAATAAGTAAGCGAGTACCATCAGCAACACGTTTACCTTTGAGAATATTCGCTGCAATATGCAGGTCATCAAGACGCCCATTCGTACATGTTCCTATAAAGACCTGATCTACTTTTGTACCTGCATATTTGCTTGCAGGAAAAACATTATCAACTTCAAAAGGGGCTGCCACCACAGGCTCGAGTTTCGAAATATCAACATCAACGGTTTTGCTGTACTGAGCTGCTTCGTCAACAGTAAGCCAGTCAGGTACTTCGTAGTCATCAAAAATATGGCTACTTGGTGGTACTAAGCCTACTTTTGCGCCTGCTTCTACCGCTAAATTAGCTATAGTCATGCGTTCACTTTTTGTAAAAGCTTCTGCGCCATGATACTCAATAGCCATGTAAGTTGCGCCATCAGCTGTTATGTTTCTAATGATTTCTAAAGCTACATCTTTGGCACTTACATGCGCTGGTTTTGTGCCATGCAAGTTTACACGCACTGTTTCAGGTACTTTGAGCCATGTTTTACCAGACGCAGCTGCTAAGGCAATGTCTGTTGCACCCATACCGGTACCAAATGCACAAACTGCGCCGTAAGTAGTTGAGTGTGAATCTGACCCCAAAACTATCCAGCCGGGGCGCGCAAGACCTTCTTCCATCAAAACTTGATGACAAATACCACGACCTACATCAAATAACTGAATACCTCTAGCTCGAGCGTATTCTCTGGCTTGTTTTTGGGCTTTGGCTACTTCAACATTTGAGGCGGGTGATACGTGGTCAATAACAAAAGAAACGCAGGCTGGGTTTTTTATGACACCACCAAGGTCTTCTTCAATAATGCGTATGACATCTGGGGATATAGAGTCAACCACCATAGCTTGATCTACTGTTACAACAGCCAAATCTCCTGCTTGCACGCGTTTACCTGATTTGACAGACAAAATGCGTTCTGAGAGTGTGAGTCCTTTTAGATCAAGATCCATCAGGCAATCACCGATGCTGCCCCGTGTAGTAAAGCATCTACTTCTTCAATGGCTAGGTCACCATCATCAGCAAGGGTTTTAACGGTCGCCGTCACACTTTTTATGTCTTCGCGAGATAGCTTTAAGCCAAGTTCTTTTGCGCGTTGCGCGATAGCGTTATGCCCTGTTAGGCGACTGCCTATTTGTAAGCGACGTTTTACGCCAAAAGCTTCAGGTGGAATGATTTCGTAAGCTCCTGGGTTTACATAAATGGCTTTTAGGTGCATGCCTGCTTTATGGTTATAAGCAAATGCGCCTGTCAAGTAATTATTAAAGGGGATGCCTATGCCTGTCATGCGGGCAATCATGGCGTCTAATTCAGGTAGCATTTCTAAATTGTATTTTTTGGCTAAGCGTTGCGGATTTTGGGTAAACATGCGTGCTAAAAACCCGCCTAAAGGCGTAATGCCATTACGCTCACCAATACCTAAAATGCTGGTGTCAATGTGGGTTGCGCCTGCACGAACTGCTTCAAAAGCATTGGCAATTGCACAACCAGTATCATTGTGTCCATGAAATTCAATGTCGCAATGCACAACTGCCCTAACATCTGCAACTAACTCACGTACTTGACTGGGGGTTGCTACTCCAACCGTGTCAGCTAGACCTACTCGATTAACACCCGCATTATCTGCCGCTGCGTAAATTCTTAGCAAATCTGCCTTCTCACTACGAAAGGTATCTTCTGAAGAAAAGCGTACATTACAACCACTATTTCGAACAAACTCTATAACTTCACGACTGTGTTCAATAATGTCAGCAATATCTTTACCATGACTAGCACTACTTAATTCAGAGGAGGTTGCAAAGAGCAAGTCAACACCATAAACACCACACTCAACCGCAACTTTTGCGTCATTCATGTTTGTACGTGTATGCGTTAAGATTTTAGCTTTTAAACCAAGTCCTGCAATGGTCTCGCAGGTTTTACGAGATTCAGGCGAAGCCACAGGAGTGGTTAGCTCAATAAATTCAACCCCAAAAGCATCTAGGGCTTTGGCGATTTCTATTTTGTCGGCAAGGCTAAAGTTGGCAAGCGCAAACTGCTCGCCTTCTCGCAAGGTTGAATCAATAATATGCCAGTCTCGTGGTTGCACGCTGTTCTCCAAAATAAATAAAGGTGAAGGGGGGGTGTAAAAGCGTTCCGAAAAGTCAGAAGGAAGTCTTCTGTTTTGTTTTCTTTGATTGTTTCTTTCGGAAGCTCATCATTGCTCAGCTATACTAGTTCAAAAGCCCACGCCTGTCAAGGCTGAGTTTTTGCGTCTAGGACGATACTTTCTTTAGTTTTGTAAGCTATTTCGCTTATCAAGCCCAAGGATTAACTTTAGGTCTAGATAAGCTAACGAATATTAAGCAAAAAATAGATTACGCTTAATATTAAAAATTAAACTAAAGCTGCTAAATATCTTAAACCTAAAATTCAAAACCAAATCAAGCAATACCCTTAGGAATCAAACCAGTCTTGTCTTCACTAGGCAACCACAAGCCAGACTCGAGCTTAAGTGCAGTTTTTTCTTTGTACCTTTCAAACTGTAAGCCCAAGTAAAGCCATACTTCTTTATGACTAGGGTAAGCAATAGTTTTAACACGCTCATACTCGGGTGGGTTTAAATGAATACCCTCGAGTTCATCCATAAAAACAAGAGCTTTATCTATAGCTTCATAACTAAAGCACCAACCATGCACCTTGCCATTACCACGAACCAGTGCAGGGTAATTTTCAGGCTCTAAATGATACATATCGAACCCTTCGACATAGGCTTCTTCTTGATGAAACGCCCCACCTTTTTGGGCAACGTGGTGATAGCGTAAGCCTGGCTTAAGCGTGCCATACACAAAAACCGTATCAATCATGCGTACAAAACCCCAACATGCAAAGAAAAAGTCTCTTTTATTTTCATTATTAATGCTTCCATTCTTTTAAGTTCCTAATGTCACCAAACATAAAGGAATTTCATTTGTGGTATCTACTTTTAAGAGTCTTGCTAACTCATCATCATAAAACTCTGGTTTTAAACTCGCCACCAAATCAAGCGCTACTGAGCTACTAACCGCACACTGCGCAGCAGCACCCGCCTCTAAATAAAGATACCTGTACGCCCGACTCTTAGCACCATCTTCATGACGTTCAGGTAAACCCGTAAACGCCAAAATCGCAGCGCAAGCATCTAAGTTAGTATCACCCAACAAAATAGCTTCAAGGTCATCACTAGGGTCTTTACGATTCAAATGCTCAATACTATGATCACGCGGACTATAATGATAAATACCTGGAAAGATATCTTGCACCTGCCGAACAATCAAATACAACTCTAAACTAGAAATAGCCCCCGCAGAAATATGAGTACGCTGTCGCCCATACGTAAAGCCCCCCGTTGCCCATAAAATTTGCGAAATTTCCGTTAAACTAATACGCCCACCCTCAGGAATACTAGCTCGAGCTTGTGCTAACGCCTCCCAAATACCCTTACCCCCCTTAAGCACAGGCACAGGCAAACTAGCAACCTCTAAAGGATTCGCATAAACTTTAAGATAAGGCGGAATTTTACCTGTACGACTCGGCAACTGACCACG
>CAZWJZ010000061.1:13670-18271 GCA_964634665.1 uncultured bacterium
GAAACATAACCCCCATAGCCATATCATCTTTTTTAGGCAACTCGAACTCCACCCCTAGTTTAGCACCTCAACCCCCAGCACAACAGCACTCGAGTTAAACAACAAAAAGTAAGTAAACAAAGCTCGAGTTCAGCCCAACTCTGTAACTACCAACAAAAAATTCATTCGGTGCTAGCGTAACGCTGTGACAAAAGATTTACTAAAATGGTTTAAAACTATCAAAAGAGACTTGCCTTGGCGTAAAAACCGAAATGCTTACAGGGTGTGGTTATCTGAAGTCATGCTGCAACAAACTCAAGTCAAAACCGTCATACCTTACTTTGAGCGCTGGCTCAGCATCTTTCCAGATGTTCACAGCTTAGCCAAAGCACCCTTAGATGATGTCTTAAAACAATGGGAAGGCTTAGGTTACTACCGCAGAGCAAAAAACATGCACAAAGCAGCGCAAGATCTTGCTTTTAACAGAAATGGCATCTTTCCAACTAGCTATAAAGGCTGGCTCGAGCTTTCTGGTATTGGGCCTTATAGCGCAGCAGCTATTGCTTCTATAGTAACCAAAGAAGTGGTTGTCGCAGTTGATGGTAATGTAAAGCGTGTAGCAGCTAGGCTATTCATGCTTTCAGGTGAAGCAAACGAAAAAGATGTAAAAGCGAAACTAAGCCCCTTTATTTCAAAAGATGATCCTGGCTCTTTTAACGAAGCCATGATGGAGCTAGGCGCAACCCTCTGCAAAAAACAAAACCCCTTATGTCTTGAATGCCCCTTAAAAAACCACTGCCTTGCTTTTCAAAATAACTGCACACAAGACTACCCTCACCCTAAACTAAAAAAAGCAAGACCCCACTACCAAAAGTACGCCCTTATAGATATACAAGACAACAAAATTTGGCTCAAGCAGCGCAGTGAAACCGAAATGTTAAACGGCCTATGGGGCTTTGTTTTGCTAGATGAAAAACCAAAAGGTAAAGCTTACCCAAAAGTAAAACATGCCTACACGCATTTTAGTTTAGAAGTTACACCCATTGAACACTATAAAAAAGATCTAGATGGCGAATATATAGAACTAGAGAAACTCGAGCGTTTAGCCTTATCAACCTTAGATCATAAAATTCTAAATGCACTTGACATAAAGCCTTAGTCTGCTCTAGCCACCCTAAACAGCTAAGCACTTGCTATTCTAGCTAAATGAGTAACGAACGGCTCGAGCTGAGTTTAGCTCGCGAACTAAATTCTTTAATCCCTAGCCTCAAAGACCCTCGTATTCCTTTAGTTGTTACCGTTGAACGTGTAAATTTATCTAAAGATGGCAAAACTGCCAAAGTACTGGTTAGCACCCTTAATGAAGAAGATATGGCTGATTTGCTTGCAGCTTTAGATCGCTCTAAAGGCTACTTACAAAGCCAGTTAGCACAAAGCATGCAGAAGCGCTTTACACCCAGACTAAGTTTTTTTGGCAATCTGCTTGATGTACTCACCTAAATGAGCCTAATCAAAACAAGCTTGGCAGTTAGATTTGCAGAGACAGATCAGATGGGCGTGGCCCACCATAGCGCTTATGTTATTTGGTGCGAAGTTGCAAGAGTTGACTGGATGAAAGCACACGGCACAAGCTACCGAGACTTTGAAGAACAAACAGGCGTTTCACTCGCTGTAAGCGAACTCAACGTGCGCTACCGCCAAGCTGTATCTTTTGATGATGAACTCACCCTAACAAGTCAGCTTAGTGAAGCAAAAAGTAGACGCGTAAAATTTGATTACGCTATTTATCGCGAGCAAACCCTCATTGCAACAGCACGCACCATTCATACGCCCACAAATAAACAAGGTCAAGCGGTACGCATGCCTCAAGCATGGCTCGAGTCGTTAGCTAAACATGTCAGCATTGAAACTTAAAGGGCTATACTAAGCCTGATTATTAGCTAAACGCTCTACTAATATCTTGGCTAAGTAGTAATTTTGAAAAATAGCATTTTCAGTCATAACAAAAGCTGCCTAGATCTATTGCTAAACCCAAACGGTTGCAGCAAACCTAAGCATTAAGTTCAAGAAGCAAATGTTGTAACACTATTTGCGCAAACCCTAAAAAAAAGGAAAACCCATGCCAAAAATACAGAAATTTCGTACAGAAGCCCTCACTTTTGATGATGTTCTGCTTGTACCCGCACACTCAATCGTACTACCAAAAGAAGTAAATACCCAAACCCGCTTCTCTAAAAATATCACGCTAAACATCCCTGTTGTTTCTTCAGCCATGGACACCGTAACCGAAACCCAAATGGCCGTTGCCATGGCACGCCAAGGCGGCATTGGCGTTATCCATAAAAAAATGGATATAGAAGCTCAAGCCAGCATGGTAAACAAAGTTAAACGCAGTGAAAGCGGCATGATAGTAGACCCCATCACCCTAACCAAAAACGCCATCCTACAAGACGCCGAAGACCTAATGGCCAGCTACCGCATAAGCGGCGTACCCATAATCGATGCCAACGGAAAACTCGTAGGCATACTCACCAACCGCGACTTACGCTTCGAAACCGACTACAGTCAAAGCGTAGAAAGCCGCATGACTAAAGACAACCTAGTCACCGTACCGGTTGGTACAACTCTAGAAGAAGCCAAAGAAATACTCAGAGAAAACCGAGTAGAAAAACTACTCGTCGTAGATAAAGACTACAAACTACAAGGCCTCATAACCATAAAAGACATACAAAAAAAGCTCGAGTTCCCAGATGCTGCTAAAGATGCTTTAGGTAGGCTAAGAGTTGCTGCTGCAGTAGGTGTAGGTAAAGACTTAAAGGACAGGGCTAGCGCACTGGTAGAAGCAGGTGTAGATGCCCTTGTACTAGACAGTTCGCATGGTCACTCACAAGGCATACTCGAAGCGCTCAGCTACCTAAAAGACAACTTTAAGGTCGACATAGTAGCAGGCAATATAGTCACCAAAGAAGCTGCCCAAGACCTGATAGACAGAGGTGCAGACGCTATAAAAGTAGGCATAGGCCCCGGCAGCATATGCACCACTCGAGTGGTCACGGGTGTAGGTATGCCGCAACTGACCGCTATTATGGAGGCAGCTGAAGCAGCAAACGCAGCGAGCATTCCTGTTATTGCAGATGGTGGCATAAAAATGACAGGCGATGTACCCAAAGCTTTAGCAGCTGGCGCAGATAGCATTATGGTGGGTAGCATGCTGGCAGGCACTACAGAAGCACCTGGCGAAAACATCTTAAGAGATGGCCGCCGCTACAAAGCCTACCGAGGCATGGGGTCTTTAGGTGCCATGTCTGGCGAGGGTAACAACTCATCGGCAGATCGCTACTTTCAAGAAGATGCTAAGAAACTTGTGCCCGAAGGCATAGAGGGCATGGTTGCTTACAAAGGACCTGTGAGTGACGTTATTTACCAAATGGTGGGTGGCTTAAGAAGCGCTATGGGTTACTGCGGAACGCCCGATGTGACAAGCTTAAAAGAAAAAGCTCAGTTTGTAACCATCACGCAAGCTAGTCTTATTGAGTCACATCCTCATGACATAACCATTACGAAAGATGCACCAAACTATTCGCTAAAACGAAACTAAAACCACTTTAGGTGCAAACTATCTCACTCGAGAGGCGCATGATTATTTTTACCCTTTAGCTATGGCTTCAGAGTTTCGACCGTCAAGAAACAATCTAGAGAACTCTGTTATAAGTGCTTTAACATGGGATTTACCTTCAGAAGTAGCTCAGTTTGTTGAGGCTAGTCGAACCTTTTTCTTCTTCCAAAGTATTTTTCTTATTGGTCCACCAATTGCCATTATTTGGGGATCTTTGTATGTTTGGTATTATTTTTTTCTAAAAGGTATGAATCTTTGGTGAGCCTCGGTAGCAAATCGCCTAAAGGGCATGTTTGTTCCTCAACTCAGATTTATCCCATTGATATCTGTTTGGCTAAAATTGTCACCCACATAAGCAAGTTTTTCTCCTGTTACTTTTGCCAGAGCATAGCTAACTGTATCACCAAAATTAAGTTTTGCTTTGTGTTTCCCTTTCCCAAATCTGGCGTAAGCCAGTCTTGCTTCTCGAGCTTGCTCAGCATCAAAAGGAATGATAGTTATGCCTAAGCGTTCAATAAGCTCTTTAACATCATCACTCTCAAAGCCATTGTTACTTCCGTAAACAATACTTACTTCTAATTGACTGGGTGCTGCCATGATTAGATTTTCTGTTTGTACCAAAAGAGGAAGCGTTTTAGAGGCATTAGGTTCATTGTAAAGAATTTGAATAATGACACTCGAGTCTAGGACCATTAGTAACCTAACATATCTTCTTGTTCTTCTTTGCTGGGGGCTTTTCCTTTATTTATTTCTGCTAAGTTTGCCCATACTTGGGTTTCGAGCCATGTTTTTGTTCGTTCTAGTTTGCTTTGCTTTTTTATATATTTGAGTCGTAGCTCGAGTGCTTGGGTTACGGCGTCTACTTTGCTTTCTCCTGTGCTGCTTATGATTTGGTCTAGTAGCTCTGCTACTTTGTTGCTTTTTATGCTTGTTTGCTTCATGCTAGCAATATAGCAAATTTGCTAGCATTATTACTTAATTTGCTTCCAAAATATATCTAACTAGT
>CAZWJZ010000062.1:0-16667 GCA_964634665.1 uncultured bacterium
TATGGGTATACCAAATTTAGTTTTATCCGCAAAATTTAAGCGAACCTTGAGTATGAAGTTTCACCTTTGGAGTTAAATTAAGTCATGCAAAATTCTCATCTATTCTCAGCACACGTCAAACTTCAGTTTGACACGCTGCTTAGCAAACTCAAACCCTCCTTTAAAGGAATGGTGCAACGTGATAAAGATTTGTTTTTAATTCGCTTAGAGCGCTACTTTCAGAATTTGTATGATGGGCTTTATCCTGTTTATGGTCAACGAGAAGACTTTGGCGTTTTTCTAGAGCAACTCGTAACTGTCATGCTCGAGTCTTACAAGGCGCGACCTGCTGACCTTAAAGTGCTGGATATTGAGCGTGACATTACACCTGATTGGTTTCAGCGTGAGCAGATGGTGGGCTATGTTTTTTATGTTGAGCGTTTTGCAGATTCGATTAAAGGTATTTTAGATAAGCTTGATTATCTTGAAGAGCTGGGCGTTACGTATGTGCATCTAATGAAGCTGATTCGTCCGCGTGACGGTGAAAATGATGGTGGCTTTGCAGTACTTGACTACCGTGATGTTGACCCTATCTTAGGTTCCGTGGATGACTTAGAAGCCCTTTGTAAGGTTTTTCGTGAACGCGGCATAAGTGTCTGTATTGATTTGGTTTTGAATCACTGTGCTAAAGATCATGCTTGGGCTAAAGCTGCGCTTGCGGGTGATGAGGTTTATCAGGATTATTTTTATATGTTTCCTGATAGAACCATGCCTGATGAGTATGAAAAAACACTGCTTGAGGTGTTTCCTGATTTTGCACCGGGGAGTTTTAGTTACTACGAAGGAATTGATAAATGGGTTTGGACAACCTTTTATGAGTTTCAGTGGGATTTAAATTGGTCTAACCCTAAGCTTTTTCTTGAAATTGTTGAAATTATGATGTACTGGGCGAATAAGGGTGTCGATGTCTTTCGTTTAGACGCGGTGGCGTTTATGTGGAAGCGGCTTGGTACGCAGTCTCAAAATCAGCTTGAGGTTTTTGATTTACTTCAGGCATTGCGTAGCTGCTCACGTATTGCCACGCCAGCCGTTGCGCATAAGGCTGAAGCGATTGTTTCACCTGAGGATCTTGTTAAGTATTTTGGGGTGGGTAAGCACCACGGTAAAGTTTCTAATATCGCTTATCACAATAGTTTAATGGTGCAGTACTGGTCTGCTTTAGCAAGCCGTGATACGTGCCTAATGACGTATACCTTACGGGAGTTTCCGCGTACACCCAATTCGATTGCTTGGGGTACTTATATTCGTTGTCATGACGATATTGGTTGGGCTGTTACAGACGAGGATGCCGCAGTTATTGGTCTAAATGGCTTTTTGCATCGTAAGTTTTTGAGTGACTATTATGCAGCTGAGTTTGAAGGCTCTCACGCCAAAGGTGAAGTGTTTCAGTTTAACCCTGTTACTCAAGATAAGCGTATATCGGGTTCTTTTGCAAGTCTGATAGGTTTAGAAAAAGGCTTAGAAGAGAATAATCAAGCTCTTATTGAGTTTAGTGTTAAACGCATGCTTATGGGCTTCGCACTTATATGTGGTTTTGGGGGTATTCCGCTTTTATATATGGGGGATGAGTTAGGCTTGCTTAATGACGAGAGTTACTTAGAAGATGCCAGTTTAGCAAGAGACAACCGCTGGACACACCGACCTTTTATGGACTGGCAAAAAGCTGAAAAGCGCCATAAGAAGGGAAGCCTAGAATCGCAACTTTTTGAAGGACTTCAAGCCATCATTAAAGTTAGAAAACAAATGCCACAACTCAACACTATTTATGAATCAGTAGTTTTAGATGTAGGGCATCCTCATCTTTTCATCTATAGACGCTTGCACCCACTAGGACCTTTTTTGGCCATTTATAACTTTACGGATAGCCGACAAAGCTTAGACTCGAGTATTTGTTTTGAGCAGCAGTTAACAGAGCCCTTCGATCAACTTAGCCAAACGTTTATTGATATTCATAATGGTTTGATAATACTCGAGCCTTATCAGAGTTTATGGCTTGTGTAGATTTAATCGAGTAGGTAAGTCAGGGCAGAAGCTAGAGCAGTCTCTATGTTTTCAAGCTTTGCGCCACTGCCTTGCGCTTTGTCTGGCTTGCCGCCGCCGCGACCCTCAATAAGTGGCAAGGCCTGCTCTAAAACTTTGCTCATGTCATGCTCAAGCTCAGCGTGCCTACAAAAAAGAAGATTCACTCGAGTTTCTCCTTTTGAGGCGAGTAAACTAATGATGTTTGGTTGTTGACTGAGTTCTTTAGCTAAGCTGTTTAGCAGGTTAGCTTCATGTGCTTCAAGAATATGACTCACAATGTTTAGGTTTTTGGCTGCTCTTGCCTTTTTTATGAGTTGCCCTGCCAGATGCTTAGCTGTTTTTTGTTCCCGTAGCTGAACTTTATATTGTGTTTCTTTGAGTTCTTCTTGAAGACGTGTGACTTGCGTCACTACTTGAGGGATTTGGGCACTGAGGTATTGACTGAGTTGCTGACTCATATGGTGTTTTTCAGCATAATCTTCTAGGGCTTCTAAACCAACTTTAAAGGAAACCCTTGTTAAGCCTGACCGAATACGCTCTGATTTTAAGATTTTTAAGGGTGCAACTTCACTGCTTTGCTTTACATGCGTACCACCGCAAGCAGATAACTCCCAGTCTCCCATTTGTACAAGGCGTATGCGACCTTTAACCTTAGGAGGTCGACGCAGTGGGTAGTAGCTTAACTCAGAATCTTCAACTTCAAAAGCGCTTATCATTAAATTACTGTAAATAACGTCATTCACTAAAGCTTCTGCTGTCACCAAATCAATTGTTTCAGGATGACCCGCAAAATCAATAGTGCAAGTACTACTTGTTAAACTCACAGATTTGGTTTCAAAAGCAGTACTTACCCTAATAAACGCTTGGGATAACAAATGCTGCCCACTATGACGCTGCATATGCCTAAAGCGCCTAGCCCAATCAATATGCCCCAGAAGCTCATCACCCAAGTTAAAAGCAGGACGCTCGAGTTGGTGCCAGACGAGATCATCACGCTTTTCTACATTCTTAACAGTTACTTCATTAAGTTTGCCAGTATCAAACATCTGCCCGCCAGAGCTAGGGTAAAAGAGGCTTTCGGCTAAAGCTAGCCAGTCATTATCTAATGCTATAACATGACTACTAAAGGACTTCTGGTAGCTATCAAGCTGTTCTAAGCGTCGACTTTGCATAGCTTAAGAGTGTAGCAAGATAAGGCTCTCAAAAAGCAATCTCTAAAGGAAATGTGTTGTCCTCTCAGAAAAGACTAAAATAACGCATGTTAGACTAGCTCACAGCGTGAAGAAGCTTCTCCCAATCCTTCTAATTATTCTTTTTTCTTTGGTTTTTACTCAAGAAAGATACAACTATTTGAGCATCAACGGTGTTCTGCAAGAAGAACTTGGCCCCTACTACTTTGTCAGCCAAGGAAACAGTAAAGACGCCTATGTAGACGCCCAAGAGCTAGCAAATGTCCTTGCTTTAGAACTCTTCGAGTCTAGTACTGAATTACGCTTATTCTCTAGTGATTGGGATATTCGTTTTGACTTAACGCAAGATATTATGGTGGGTTTAGAAAAAACCAGTGATGCGTTAACTGTGAATAATACTGTGATTGCAAGCCCTAAAGCTATAAAAGTGCAAGATGGTATTTATATTGCTTTAGGGCCTATTAGTGAAGCGTTGGGCTTAAAGAGTGGCTGGCAAGCAGATTCTTTAACTGTAACGCTTAATGGCGATATAAATATGCTAGCAGCTCTAGCACCTGTTGCTACAGCGCCCATAACAACGGCAGCAGCTCAAAGCAAGAATATTTTAAGCCCACCTCGAGTTGGCCTGCAAGAAAATGGCTCGAGTCGTGTAGTTATTGAGTTACCACCAGGCTCTAAGTATGCATTGTTAGTCAAAGATAGGCAGTTTGTGGTGCAGTTTCTAGATGCCCAAGTTGCGGCGTTCTCGCAAGAGATTAATGATGACAATATTGAGCGTATTGAGTTTGCAAAAGTAAATGGTGAAGATGCCTTGGTGGTGAATACTAGCTTCGATTTGAATGCGTCAGGTAGAGGTTTTAAGCGAGGTGCTCTGGCTGCCAATGAGACAAACCCAAATGAGCGACTTTTTATTGATTTTGCGCCCGAACTAGAAAGTGAAGCTATTACGGAGGCGGTCTTTTTAAGTGTTGAGCCTTTGTCTGCGGGTGCAGTTGCAACGGTGGTACCAAGTCAGCATAAAAAAATAGTTGTTATAGATGCAGGACATGGTGGTAAAGACCCAGGTGGCGTGTCTGATTATGCATTAGAAAAAGAGGTTGCGCTTTCAACCTCGTTAAAAGTACGAGATATCTTAGAGCGTGCTGGTATTGAAGTTGTCATGACCAGACAAGAAGACGCGTTTATTGAGCTAGAAACAAGGGCACAATTTGCGACACCTGAAACTAATTTCTTTGTCTCTATTCATGCCAATAGTGTAACTGAACCTGCCGCGCATGGTATTGAAACGTTTGTGTTCGGTGAGCCAATAGATGACTCGCTAATAGCCCTTGCGATTAAGGAAAATGGTGGGGGTGAACGAGGTCGAGCCTTAACCGATGAAGCTAAGAATTTTGCAAACAGCATTCAGGGCCAGCTTTACCAAGAAGCGCAATTGCAATACAGCAAGTCTTTAGCTGAAGTTGTGCAAAGTTCTCTTGTTACGGCAACCTCAGCAAGGGATAGAGGGGTTAAACAAAATTACCTGCACGTTTTAAGGCGTGCTACCAGCCCTGCTATTTTGGTTGAATTAGGCTTTGTTTCTAATCCAGATGAAGGCAGCAAGCTTGCTACAGATGCTTATCAAGAGCTACTAGCCCAAGCAATTGCGCAAGGCATCATTGATTTCTTAACCCAAGGTGGACTAAGAACCAGTGCGCAGCCCTAGATTTTGTTAGCATAAGCTTTGACGTGATTTTCCAAACCTTTACATACTATTTCTTAAGGCTTACACCATGCCCCTAGCACACTTTACTGGCAATACCCAAAGTAGCAGTGGAGCTGACTTTATAAAGCTATGCCAAGAACAAAAAGCAACAGCAACGCTTGTTCTAGAATCTGCAAAGGAATCTGCCTTGCTTTTACTCAGGGATGGCCGTATTCAAAAACACTACAGCCTAAACACGGCTTTAGATATTGACACAACGCATCTCAACTTCATTTATTACCAACACGAAAATAGAGGGCATCTTGAATTACCAAGTAGATTCCCTAGTAGCAATAGCGCCCTTATGCGCGCCGTACCCACCCTAAGTGAAAACGAACTCGAGCTACCACAAGAGAGTGACTTAAACCGTGCACTCAAAATGCTCATTGCCACAGATTTCTCTGGTTATGTAAGACTCGAGCAGGGCGCTAAGCAAGCTTTTATGCTTTACAGTGAGGGTGAAATTGCTTCTGCTTTAGTCGAGGAAAATGGCAACCTGACTCATGATAATGATGCTTTAAGAAATTTAAGGGCAATGCCCTTAGAAGCTGCCTACAGGCTAGCTAGGCGCCATCTTCCAGAAAGCATTCTTGATGGTTTATTAGCTTTAGCTGCTAATAATTTTGCAAGAGGCATGCATGTTTTTAATGGCTTAGAAAGTAACGAGGCAGGCTATACTTTTTTTAAAGATGGACGCGCTTTATTTAGAACTTCAGTAGAGCTTGTAGGGCAAGCAGGTTACTACCCTAAACTCATGGACGCACCTGTCTTAAGCATGCCTGATGAACCACCAGGCTGGGAACACAAACACTACAGCGTAACCCTAAGAGGGCAAGATGCTCTAAATGTCATAACGGATTTAGCTATGCAGTTTGAACGTGAATACGGCAAAGAAGGCAAACGTGTTTTACAATGCATAGCTTATGATCAAACGCCCGAAGAGTTAGCAGAGCACCTAAACTTAAATCTAACGGGCCTAAAAACATGGCTGGATAAACTCGAGCTTGAAGGGCTTATTCGACAGCGTAACTAGCATTTTTGTTTAGCCGCTTTTTAACTTTCTTTGGAGAACAGTCTTATGTCTGATTCAACTGATGATATTTCGCTACGTGATATCTACCTAATTATTCGTAAATACCTGTGGTTTTTAGTGCTTATTCCGCTACTTATTGCACTACTTGTATTTGTATTTTTTAGTTTTTCTCAAAATCAATACAAAGCAGAAGCTGTTACGCTGGTTACGCCTTCCCCTATTCGTATTGGTGGCAGTAACTCACTGGCTTATAGACCAACAAACGAAGTATCTTTTGAAACCTATGAAACCTTAGCTGAAAGCCGTGGTGTTAAAGAAGCAGCTATCGCTAGTCTAGGTTTAAATATGGACTACACAGAATTAACGGGCGAGATTAGGCAACTGGTTGGGCCTAGACAACCCGACCAAATTGTAGCCTTACTGGTTTCACATGAAGTGCAATCAACTGACCCTGAAAAAGCAGCCATGCTAGCAAATGCATGGGCAAGAGCATCTTTAGAAACCATAAATCAAAGCTTACTGAGTAACCTAGACCCCTTAGTTGCCCAAATCAGTGTAGAAACCCAAACACTCAAAGAAAAGCTCGAGCTTAGTGAAGATGCGCTTCGTGAGTTTGCAGCTAAAGATAATAGTCGTAGTTTAGAGTTAAATTTAAATCAATTAGCCCAACTGATTACCAATGCTGAAAATGGACTTGTAATTATTAGCGAACTGGGTCAGCAAAACGTTTCTTTTAATCTAGCCTTGCGAGGCGAAGAAACATCTTTAAATAACAGTAATGCTTACCTGAATATCAAGCAAGAAATTGCTGCTAACATGGCCTATATAGAAGCACTCGAGCAAGAAACGCAAACAGCTAGCATCCAGGCAGACTTAAGTCAACGTAGAGCGTTAGCTAGTGCGCTACAAGCAAGACAAGCCAGCTTAGCGCAAGACTTAAGTAGTTATAGGACAAAGCAAACGGAGGTGCAAGAAGCCTTAGCTGAGCTAAATCAAGAAAAAGCAAGACTCGAGCGTGACTTGTTACTAGCGCAGACAGCTTTTAATAATGTGGTTGCTTTAGAACCTAATTTTGAATTCTTAAGTAGAATTACGCCTAGTAACACCCAAATTTTGAACCCTGCAACAATACCCACGCAAGCATCAGGCTCGAGTTCGCTTATTAATGCTTTAATTGCTTTGTTTGTTGCTTTTGTAGCTAGCTTGCTGTTTGTGTTTTTACGTGAAGCTGTCTCAGCAAAAGCTTAACTGCTTGAAATCATGTGAGGCTTTGTATAGGGCTTCTAATAATCTTAGTTTATGCTTTCAGTACTCACGAGAGCTTAGCTTTTATGACTAAGCTCGAGTAACGCGTTAGTTAATTAAGAATTTGCATGGTGAGTGTTTTAGCTGAACAAAAATGAGCACTATGACTGTAAGGATAAAGGTATGAATGTAACCATTATAGGAACAGGGTATGTCGGTTTAACAACAGGTATAGCGTTTGGCTTTATTGGCCATAAGGTTAGTTGTGTTGATAAAAATCCTGCGATTGTAACTAAGCTCTCTGAAGGCGTCATGACAATTCATGAGCCAGGCTTAAAAGAACTCTTTGACTTAGCCAGCCATAATATGCAGTTCAGAACAGATATTCCTGACCTCAAAGGTCAAGGGGTTGTCTTAATTGCAGTGGGTACGCCAACCAAAGCTAATGGTGACGCAGATTTGCAATATGTGGATGCCGCTGCCAAAGAAGTTGCTGAGCGCATTCAAGAGGGTGCTGAGTTAGTTGTGGTGAATAAATCTACGGTGCCTATTGGTAGTGCTAATCATGTTAAAGGCATTATTGAACGCAGCTTAGCGGAACGTAATGTAAAAGCCACAGTACATGTCGCATCTAACCCTGAGTTTCTAGCAGAAGGTAAAGCGGTGCATGATTCTTTGTATCCTGACCGTATTGTTATTGGTACAGATGCGCAAGCTGCTGTGGGTATTTTACATGGGCTTTACGCGCCTCTATTAGAGCAAACCTTTACCCCTCCCGAATCTACCCCAAGACCAGAGCGTTATACGTTGCCTCCACTTATTACTACAACTACAACAAGTGCTGAGTTAACCAAATACGCAGCAAACTCATTTCTTGCAACCAAGATTAGTTTTATAAATGAATTTGCGGGCCTAGCTGAGCGTGTGGGTGCAGACATAACCGAAGTGTCAAGAGCCATTGGTTTAGATACACGTATTGGTGCTAAATTTTTAAATGCTGGTATTGGTTGGGGTGGGAGTTGTTTTGGTAAAGATACCAAGGCCATAACCACAACAGCTGAAGCCTATGACTACAACATGCCTATTGTTGATGCTGCTATCGAAGTTAATAAGCGCCAACGTTTACACGTGATTGATCGCTTGCAAAAAGAACTCAAAGTTTTAAGAGGTACAACCATTGGGCTGTTAGGCTTAGCGTTTAAAGGCAATACCGATGATTTAAGAGACGCACCCGCCTTAACACTTATTGAGCATCTTCATGAACGAGGTGCTGTTATTAGAGTGCATGATCCTATAGCAATGGAAGTATGTAAAAAACAGCATCCTGACTTACCTGTTGAGTACTGTGAAGACGAAGCCTGTCTAGCTATGGGCTGTGACGCGCTTGTTATTGTTACTGATTGGCAAGATTACAAACGCTTACCCCTAAAAGAAATGAAAGCACGCATGAAGGGTGACTTTATACTAGATGCTAGAAACTTAATTCAAGCAAGTGATGTAGAACCCTTTGGCTTTAAATACGGCGGCATTGGTCGTTAAAGAGGTTTCTAGTAGTTAGGTGAATTTGCTTAACTATACAAAGAGCTAAAACAAAAAGAGGCTAGCTAGCCTCTTTTTTTAATTGCTCAGCAACAGCTAACATAGATAAAGACTGCATTCCATAGCGCTCTTGCAAGATTTGAAAATGCTGCAAAATACTCTTTAAAAAAGCCAAGTTTTCCTCTTGATGAATACCAAAATTATGAGGATGCCACCACAAATGATAAAGCTTACGCTCTTTAGCAGCCTTCGTCATACCAGACTTAATACGCGCCAAACGCAAAGGCTCGAGTGCTTTTAGTTTGGGGTTGTAGGCACGTAACACGCGGCTGGAGGGAATGTTTATGAGCCCGCTCGCTTCTTCTAACTGATGCCAGCTTCCAAGATGATGATTTGTTATTGGCAGGTAGGTATCGGCTAAGCGTAAGCCGCGCCTTAAGGGAGTCTGCTCAGCTGTTGCTGCGGCTTGATACATGTAGCCTGTTTCATTGCCCCGATAAATCTTTATGTCTAGGTCATGCAAAATACTATGGTAGCTTGGGTTAAGTTGATTTCTAGGAAAAATAATGGATTTAAGCTCTATATTCCACGTTTTGGCAATCGCGATTGCGCTTTCTAAGTCAGCTTTAAAAGCTTCAGCAGTTTGTCCTTCTTCTAAACAGTAGTAGTGACAAAACGTATGGGTCGATAATTCTTGCTTAGGTGTCTCTAAAATTTTCTCAATAAGACTTGTTGCGTAGTGCAGGGGTTCGCTTTGTTCATCTTCACCAAACGTTTCAGTGTAAGGGTCAAGGTCCTTATTTTTGTATTCAGGTTTAACGGACGGGAAAAAAGACTCGAGCTCAGTTTTGTTTCTTGCAAACAAAAAGCCAACTGTTGCCCATGTAGCAGCAACATCATAATCATGAAACATGCGAAGTAACTTGGGTGTTACGGTTCTTGCGCCTTCTAAATTCTTTGTGTAGTTTTCCCTAAATTGAAATTGATCTCGTACACCCCAGTGAAGTTCGAAGTCCAGTGAAATGACGAGTGCGCCAGACTGTTGTGTCATAAATATCCTTTAAGCAGTAGTTAAGTGAACTAAGGCAAGCTTTTAGGCTCGTGGTGTTATTTGTTTCGCTTAATCACTTGACTAGATTAGTTTTGTTGTCTTTTCTAACAATGAGAATAAATTTAGTCGAATTAGACCCTGCAAGCTGCTATGGCTTCGTTTTGCTCGTATTTTTTGCTCTCCTTGCCTGTGCACTACCGCTTCCTGTTTCCATACGAAATCTTTTTGAGTTTAGCGTGTTCTTTGATAGTCATGCAGACCATTTGTTCACTTCAATTTTACACCTTAAATAGATATACAGCCTTTTATACCAAGTCCGAAAATACAGTTCATAAACTCTCTTAGAGTTTACTTCGTTCCATTCGGACTTGGTAGCTGTTTCAATGGTCCAAGACCACGTTTAATTCCTTAAGGAATTAAACGGAAAGGGTATTAGCTTTTAAAAACCAAAATACGATCACATAACTGTCTCTATGCTTACTTATTTCTAAAGATTAAAATGACAAGCTTAAATTATGATAGACAAAAATATAATGGCTTCAAAAAATACGATTCATGAGTCTTTGGGTATAGAAATGATAGAAGCTAATAAAGATAGGGTTGTTGCGACTATGCTGGTTAGCTCCAAAGTACATCAACCTTTTGGGCTTTTACATGGCGGTGCAAGTGTTGTTTTAGCCGAAAGTGCTGCAAGTGTAGGGGCAGCAATGAACATAGACTTAAGCACCCACCGCGCTGTAGGTATAGAAATAAATGCTAATCATCTAAGAAGCAAACGAGACGGTTTTGTTACAGCCATTGCAATACCTATACATAAAGGTCGTAATACCCATGTTTGGTCAATAGAGATAAAAGATGAAGACGGAAAATTAATATGTACATCACGTTGCACGCTTGCAATCATAGAGGCAAGATAAGAACCACAGTTTAAACTGTAAGGCAATCGCTAAGCTCTAAGGTTCTTAGGCAGTATGATAATTAGTCTTTTTATGACTGATCTTGCACTAGAACCTAAGAAAACAGAGTCCAAGCGTTTGCTTGGCTTAGCTGCCGTAGCTAGACTCGCATTGTTCGCAAGACACGAGGGCCCAGCGGTACTTATCTGCACTCAAGACAGACTCGAGCTTTTTCAAGATACAGCTGCGTTTGGCGTGCCGCATTCTTTAAATCCTGATATTACTAATTGGCATGATAAGTTCGATAAGGTTGTTGTTTCTTTAGAGCATGCTTTTAGGCCTTTTCCTAAAAACCCTAATACTTATGCGCTTAGTTTTGATTTAACTAAAGATTACCCTCGTGAAACACTGTTAGAAACCTTTATTAACTATGGCTATGAACGCGATGCGCAACCAGGCTTTAGCGTACTTGGTGACACCATCACCTTATTTTTTGATGAAGAAGACCCTGAAGATAATTTAAGACTCGAGTTCTTTGGGGATGAGCTTGACCGTATGGAACGCAAGCAAGAAGCTAAAGCAGGGCGTTGGCTCGAGTCTTTTGTACTGGCACCTCGCTTTGATACAGATATTCAAGATGATGCTTGGGATACTAAGCTAATTGAGCATCTTGAGGGACATGTTTTTTTAGATACTTCTGAACTTTTCGCTGGCGATGTGGGTGAAGATGCTGCTACTTGGTTATGGCAGTTTTTAGCTAATAAAAACCTTACTTCGTTTGGTCGTGACCCACTCGAGTTAAGTGAGCAAAGCTTGCCTGTTGATACCTTAGGGTATTACCGTGGGCGGCTAGCTGATTTTCATAATGATTTAGATGTTTGGTTGCAAGATGGCTATAGTGTGACCTTGCTTTTAAAGTTTGAACGCACTGGGCGTTATTTGAAAGAAAAAATAGTTGATGATTTAGAAGCGCATTTTCATAATACAGTGCGCTTTCATTCTGGTGAGCTTGGCTTTGTTATTGCCCCAAATGCTAAAGGGGGCTTTAGGGATAGCGAAGCTAAAGAAATAATCTTAACTGAAGAACTTCTTTACGGCGCTCAAGGTGCACGTAAACTCAAGAAAACACCGGGTAAGCGGGTTCATGACGCTGTTCAACTCACGATTGGTGATTACCTTATTCATCCTGATCATGGCATAGCACGCTTTATGGGACTCGAGCCTAGGCAGGTTTTGGGTGTCACACGTGATTACTTGATGATGCAGTTTGCAGGTGAAGGTAAGCTTTACTTACCTGTTGAATTCTTGCCACTCTTAAGACGTCATCCGGGTACGACAGATGATCCGCCGCGTTTATCTACTTTGGGTACAAATGAATGGGCAAGAGCACGAGAGCGTGCTCGCATTAATGCTCAAGCGCTCGCTGCTGAACTTATTAAAACTTATGCTGCGCGGCAAGTGGCTGAGGGTGTCAGCATGCCAGTGATGGCTGATTGGGATCCACTTATACAGGCGAATTGCCCGTTTACGTTAACCAAAGATCAAGCTGAAGCTATTGAGGCAGTTTGGGCTGATATGGCTAGAGACGTACCTATGGATAGGCTTATTTCTGGTGATGTTGGTTTTGGTAAGACGGAAGTAGCGGTGCGAAGTGCGCACCGAGCTGTTGGTAATGGAAAGCAAGTTGCACTTTTAGTACCCACTACGGTATTGAGCCGTCAGCATTTTGAAACTTTTAAAGAACGCTTTGAGGGTATTCCAGTGCGCATAGAGATGCTTTCGCGTTTTGTAACTGATAAAGATGCACGTGAGATTATAAAAGGCATAAAAGAGGGTAGTGTCGATATTATTATTGGTACTCACCGCTTGCTCAATGAAAGCATTAAATTTAAAGATTTAGGCTTACTCATCATAGATGAAGAGCATCGTTTTGGGGTGGCTCAAAAAGAAAAAATGAAAGCTTTGCAAGCCAACCTAGATGTCTTGTCTTTATCAGCAACGCCTATTCCCAGAACGCTCTATATGAGCTTGGTGGGCTTACGTGACGTTTCACAAATAATGACACCACCATCGGGTCGAAAGCCCATTCAAACCCTATTGCAACCTTATGAAGCTTTAGCAGCAAGAGAAGCTATTATGTTTGAACTCGAGCGTGGTGGCAAAATCTTTTATATTCATGACCGTGTGGGATCTATGGGCATGCGAGCTAAAACCTTGCAGCAGCTTGTACCCGAAGCTCGCATTGGTGTGGCGCATGGGCAAATGGCGGCAGATGATCTTGAAGCGATTATGACCGGTTTTGAAGAAGGTGCATTTGATATTTTGTTGGCCACGACTATTGTAGAGTCAGGCTTAGATATATCAGGGGCAAACACCCTCATTATTGAACGTGCAGATAAACTTGGGCTTGCACAACTGTATCAGCTTAGAGGTCGAGTTGGGCGTAGACAAACCGAAGCGTGGGCGCATCTTTTTTATCCGGGGCGCATAACAGAACAAGCACAACGTAGGCTTTACGCTATAGCTGAACTAAATGATCTTGGTAGCGGGCACTTACTAGCAGAAAAAGACATGGAAATACGTGGCGTTGGTAATCTGCTAGGCCCTGAACAACACGGACAAATAGCCGCAGTGAGTTTAGAAGTTTATACCGAAATGCTGGCTGAAGAAATCGCTAAACTCAAAGGTGAAAAAATAGCCGAAGGACGTGTTTTTGCCTCAATAGACATAAGCCTTGACGCACGCATAAGCCCTAGTTATATAGCAAGTGATGATATGCGAATTGAGTATTACGGGCGTTTAAGTGAAACCACAAGCTTAGCTAAAGTAACCCATGTCGCCAAAGAAATGCGAGAGCGCTACGGCCCTATACCCGCAGAGGTAAAGGCGTTTATTGACTTGGCAAAATTACGCTTACTAGCCAGTGATAAAGGCGCAATCAGCATAAAAGAACACATGGCTGACATACAAATCATTTTTGAAAAAGAAAGTCTAGATTACGATGCGAGAGGCCTTAAAAACTTGCCTTACAGTGTCGAAGTCACCCGCTACCCTATGGGCTTTAGCATTAAAAAACGTGGCTTACACCAAGAAAAAGTATTTGACGCAATAAACCGCGTGCTTTACTTATGTGCTTAAAAAGGAAAGTTTAACCCTACTCGCCAAACAGGAATCAAGAGAATAGTTTCAGTAAAAAAAGAATTTGCCTCAAATTCAAAGTAAAGCCCAATGCTGTCGAGTTCAAGCTCTAAGCCTGCCACCGCTCCAGCGCCAAAAAAAGCACCACCGCCACCACCATTCGGGTCAAACCCAAAAAAAGCTCTAGGCCCAGCACCTATATAGCCACCAAGCTGAGCATCTGAGTCAAAGTGATACATGGCGTTTAGACCAGCACCAAAAACGGTGGGCGGAACACCCGCAATGAAACTAAGCGGCAAAACCGTTTCAAGATCAAAACGAACCCCTATATTATCTGCCAGCAGATTTTTGGCACCAACATGCCCACCAAAAACAGGTAAGACATAAATAGTACTAATATGCCCACCCGCGTAAGCCTCATAGGTAGCTTCGCTATCAGGTTGAGCAAAAGCAAAAGCAAATAAAAGAATACTAGGCAGTAAGATTTTCATAATTTAAGTATGCACCAAGTAAAGATATAAATGCAAAAAGCTCGAGTATTATACTCGAGCTTTTTGCATTTTTAGGGTTTAGAAGTGGTAGTTTAAACCTATCACAACGCCAGGTTGGAACAATACAGGTAGACCTAAGCCAACTTGTACTTCGCCGAAGACACCAAAAGCATCTGTAAGCATGAATTCAGCACCAGCTAAGCCACGTGCGCTAAAAGATGCTTCAATTTCACTACCAATACTTAAACCAACACCAAGACCGCCACCAACGTAAACAGCTAGAGGTAAGTCGTTGTCGGTCTCTAAGTTAAGGTCATAAAGCACGTCAGCGCCACCTGTAACTGCAAAAGCGTCATTAAAGAACGTAGCACCACTTAGGTTCGCACGTAAGTCTAAACCAGGGGCAATAAGGTCATTAAGGCCGTAGTAAAGAACAATGCCTGTTGGGAAGGCTGAGAATGACGCTCCGAACCATTGTTGACTGGCCATCATGTCATCTTGAGCGAAGGCTGAACTGCCAGCTAGGGTTAGGGCAGCTATAAGGATAATTACTAATTTACGCATGTTTTGTCCCTCCATCGACAAATTTCGACGTGTTTCGTCGGAGTAAGTTATATCACATGCTGAGTTAGTCAAACAAGCTGATTTGTGTGTGTAAGATAAGTATTAGGATACCGTTAAAGTTTTAAGTTAGCGGCTTCTTTCTAAGTAGCGCCTCAAGGCATCACGTGTTTTAGGTGTAGCTGTATTGCAGATAGGTAAACGCTTAAACTTACTGATAAAGGAATCAATTTGATTAGCTTCTTCTGCTTGTGGTACACGACTGTACTCATAACGCCAAAAAACTACTTGGTCTTTAATACAATCACTTTTTTGAAGATGCTGCCGAATACGGTTTGGTACATCTGTGGCTGACTGACCAATATAAATGATTTCTTTTTTCTCATTAGCTAATTCATAAACGCCAACCAGAGCATCTCGGGCACGCTTCTCTGGTAGTGCGCTAAGTTTTCGCCAGCGACAAAACAAAGGCATGAGTTTAGTAAAAAGCAATGAGCAAAGAGCCATGAGGTTTTACCTTCTCATGGCTCTTTGCTCGGAACTCATTGCTGAACAGTTTAATTCTCATAACCTAACTCACGTAAAGACTCTCTATCTTCACGCCAATTTTTATGCACCACGACTTCAAGATCAAGATAAATCTGATGGCTTAAAAAGACCTCAAGCTGTTTACGCGCAGTCTTACCAATCTCACGAATCATCTTGCCGCCCTTACCAATCGCAATCATGCGATGGCCAGCCTTTTCAACCCAAATCTCAGCACTAATATAAATAGGCTCCTTCTCATTTTTAGCGTCACCCCACTCTAGAACTTGAACTGCCACAGCATAAGGAATCTCTTGCCGTAAGTGAATCATGGCAGCCTCACGGACAATCTCTCCTGCCCACGTTTCACGAGACTGATCACTACGAATATTTTCGGGAAAAAAGTAAGGATTTTCAGGTGCAATTTTAAGCAAATCATCCCTTAAAGCGTAAACACTCTTAGGGTCATCAAGAGCACTAAGCATATACGTTCTGGCAGGCTCAAAAAGAGACCTATACAAATCAATGGCTTCATCAGGATACTTAGCAACATCCACCTTATTACCAATAAGATAAACAGGAATGTCTTGCTCAATGTTGCTAAGCAAACGCGCTACATCTTTATCTTCATCATTAGGCGGGCGACGCAAATCAACCACCCACAAAATAGCATCAACATCAATAGCAGCATTACGAACTTCACGGTTCATAAACTCCCCAAGGGCATCTTGAGAACGATGCAAACCCGGCGTATCTACAAACACCAACTGCGTACTCGAGTCATAATCTGTATAGATGCCTCGAACGCCTTTTCGGGTAGTTTGCGGTTTTGGGCTTATAGGTGCAACCTTTACGCCTAACAAGGTATTCAGCAGTGTGGATTTACCAACATTTGGCTTGCCTAGAATGGCTATAAAGCCAGCCTTGGTATCTTTCAATTCGGTATTTAATAGGTGATCAGACATAATAGCCTTCTTTCAGTAATAAGTCTTTTGGATTGCGCAAGTTCATTCGTCGAACTAGTCAAAGTATGAACGCTTTGGCTTAAGTATAAAGGACACAATGAAGCATTTCTATGAATAAAAAAAGCCCCGAAAATTCGAGGCTTTTACTTGGTTGCGGGGACTGGATTTGAACCAATGACCTTCGGGTTATGAGCCCAACGAGCTACCTGACTGCTCTATTCTGCAATA
>CAZWJZ010000062.1:16677-18172 GCA_964634665.1 uncultured bacterium
CCCCGCGTTACGAGCGGCAAACGAAAGAATACGATTTATTTAGGGGTTGTGTCAATAGCTGACAAACATTCCCTCAAAAACTAAGGTTCGCATCACGCACTTTCTAATAAGCTACCAAGACCCAAGTTATAGTTAAAATAGCAAGCCCACAACTAACTTAAGATGTTCGCTTAGTACCTTTGCTTAAATGATCTAAGGTGTTCCGCTAACATCTGATTCGAGGAGTACCGATAACATCTGATTCAAGGTCACAGCATTTACTGCTTTTCAGATAAATCGTTGGAATGCTAAAAAGTAGAAAAAAATTAAGTACAAACACCTATACGCTAAGTATCTGATACTCGAGTGTGTCAATAAAGTGTACGCTTTTAGCTATGGACAAGCTTTATCATATTGGTTTTGGACGTAGCGACTTAGGCATTAAAGCACCTAAAGTAGCTTTATTATCTGGAGATCCAGCTCGAGCTAAGCGCATTGCAGATACAAAATTATCAGAGGTTAAGGTTCTGTCAGAAAATAGAGGCTTATATAGCTACTTAGGCTTTTTAGGTGAAATTCCTGTTGTTTCTGCAACAAGTGGCATGGGCGCACCCAGTCTTTCTATCATTGTGAATGAACTTATTCAAGTGGGTATAACAACCATTATTAGAGTAGGAACCTGTGGCAGCATTCAAGACCATGTAAAAGCGGGTAGTGTTGTTATAAGCTCAGCTGCACTTACGAGACAAGGTGCTGCTAATGATGTAGCCCCAACAGAATACCCTGCTGTGGCAGATCCTTTTTTAACCGTAACGTTAGCTGAGAGTGCAAAAAGTTTAAAGATTGATTATCATGTGGGCATAACTGCAAGCGTAGATAGCTTTTACGAAGGTCAAGGTCGAACGGGTAGCGCTAACCCTAACTTAATAAGAGCACAACAAGGTGTTATTGAAGAATACCAAAACCTCAATATTCTGAATTTCGAAATGGAAGCAGGAACGCTCTTCAAAATGGCAAGTGTTTATGGTTTTAAAGCAGCCTGCATATGCGCCGTGATAGCAGAACGCCAGCAAGCCGAAGACATAGTTATGGAGCTTAAAGATTTAGCGGTAAGTAACGCAATTGATGTTGCCATAGCAAGCATAAAAACACTTTGACACAATGCATTGCCAATAGCCAAAGGCGACAAAAGTCAAATTTCGATGCCACTACCTTAAGATATAGGATATCGTTTGGGTCACAAAGTGATTTAGGAGGCTTCATGTCAACAACACCCATGACTATAAAAGAGATTTTCGATTTAACCCAAAACTGCATGCTAACTAACGGCTGTAACGAAGAAAATGCAAGCGCTGTTGCCAGAACTGTAAGCACTGCAGAGCGAGATGGTTCTGAATCTCATGGTTTATTTCGAGTACCCGGTTACGTAGCATCTTTACGAAGTGGCAAAGTAAACGGTCACGCAAACCCAGAACCAGAAACCCTAAGCCCTGTAACTATACGCATGCATGGCGAT
>CAZWJZ010000063.1:0-5078 GCA_964634665.1 uncultured bacterium
CTAGCTTTCACAAGCGCCTCCAAAAGAAATTGCTTTGGCGCATACTCGAGCTTAATTAAAAGAGACTTGAGGGGCGCTACGCTCAGTTTCAGGTATCTCTAGGTAAATTTGGGCTTTTTTATTCATAGGACCAGCAAAAAACAAACCAGGGACGGTTTCAATAACGTTATTAAACTGTAAGACAGCGTCATTGTAAAACTGGCGAGCATAGGCAATTTTATTTTCAACAGCAGATAATTCTTCTTGTAACACCTGAAAATTATTGCTGGCTTTTAAGTCAGGGTAATTTTCAGCAATGGCAAACAATCGACCTAAGGCTGATTCCATCATGTTGGCAGCTTGCGCTGAATCTGTGACGCTAGATGCATTCATCATGGCTTGGCGAGACTTAGCAACTTGCTCAAAAACATCTTTTTCATGAGTGGCGTAGCCTTTAACCGTTTCAACCAAATTAGGAATAAGGTCATTTCGTTTCTTTAATTGAACATCAATTTGACTCCATGCATTCCCCACACGGTTTTCAAGTTGAATAATTTTATTGAACGTTGTGACAGCAAAAACAGCAACCACAATAAGAATGAAAATGAGTATTAAACCAAAAGTCATAAAGAAACCTCCGAGAGCCATTATACCCTAGGAGCTTATGTAATTACTCACCCCAAAGTAGTAGAAACAAATCAGGCGTCTTTAAAGACGCCTGATTTACCTTGTTTATAGCTCTTAGTTCTAGCTTGATTTAGCTAACTGCAGCCCCTGTAAAATGCTTACTTAGTTTGTTCTCGTAAGCACCTTTAGGCATGGCACCAACCATGGTTTCTACCGGCTCGCCATCTTTAAATAAAATAACAGTAGGAATACTCATGACACGAAAGTTCATAGCTGTTTGCTGATTATCATCAACATTAAGCTTACCAACCTTCATTTTGCCATCATAATCACCAGCTAGTTCTTCAATAACAGGTCCAATTTGACGGCAAGGACCACACCAAGGTGCCCAGAAATCAACAAGCACTAAACCACTACCAACTTCATTTTGAAAGTTACCATCTGTAAATTCAACAACGTCTGCCATTTTTTGCCTCCTAGGCAATATGCTTAAATCGCATAACAACGGTACATCTTTATAGGCCCAATTAGCCTGCTCAATACCTAAAACTACTCTAGTGAAAATAGCTCAGAGTTTATGTACAGTACATGACATAGCAAAGCTCGAGCTTTCTACAAGTCAAACTATGTACTTATAAGCTGCCTCATAGTAGGTTTGCAAAATACTGAATGGATTTATCCGTACGCTTCGCTCGCTACTTCACTTGCTCTGCTTAGGTGAATTTTTATTTTGTAAATTCACCGTGGAGATAGTTAGAGTTTATTAAGCGTATTATCTCCATAATAAGAGTTTGTTTTGTGAAGAAAAAAATCCCTAGCAGGCTTTCCTGCTAGGGATTAACTACTAAGTAAAAGACTTAGTTAACTGCGTCTTTTAAAGCAGCGCCAGCTTTGAACGCAGGTGCGTTACTAGCAGCAATTTTAATTTTTTTGCCAGTTGAAGGGTTAACGCCATCACGTGCTTTACGATGACGAACTTCAAAGGTACCAAAGCCAACAAGTTGAACTTTGTTACCATCTTTTAACTGAGCTGTAACCTCATCAATAAATGCATCAACTGCGGTTTTAGAATCAGTTTTGGTCATGCCTGTTTTGCTAGCAATAGCGTCAACAAGACCACCTTTAGAAATTGTACTTGCCATAATTATTACTCCTTTCGGTCGGAATTCTATCATGCATTTCTGCACGATAGGTTAAACAATACAACAAAAACCACCTCTAAAGCCCTTATCGATGGGCTTTTTGGCTATTTCTTTGCGAAAAACGAGACTTTCCGCGTGAAATTGAAGAAGATTTAGACTTAGGCTTAAAGTTACTCTTCTCAGCAGGTACATGCGTAGCTTTCTGCGCCTCATCATTATCAGTCAAAAAAGCTCGAGCTTCATCAGGGCGTAGATCAACATAAGCAGCGTTTGGTGCTAGCTGAATACGACCTACATCAGATACGCCTGCAGTCTTAAGAATACGCATGACTTTACCAGGGTTAGGCAGGTCACCCATGAGTTCAATGGTCACCCAGTTTTCTTCACTCGTTATCAGACTACGTGGTGAAGGTGCACCACCGAGTAAGTGCGCAAACAAGCCTGCAATGGTGTCCGTATCGTTATTCTTAATAAGTTCTTCAGCCACTGTTTGCCAAGTGTTTTTATCTTTAGTTGTTTGGGTTTGAGCTTGTTTGATTAAGTTGTTTAACTTAGCATCTTTTATGCTTTCAGGTGTAGGTGTACTGCCGCGTGTAAAACGACGAGAGACAATGCGCTCTAAATTTTGTAATTCACGTCTTTCTCTTGGTCCATGAAGCAAAATGACAGTACCCTCGCGACCTGCACGACCAGTACGACCAGAGCGATGCTGATATGATTCGGCTTCTTGTGGTAAGCGGTAATGCACAACCAAGTCAACCTGAGGAATATCTAAACCCCTTGCAGCCACATTTGTGCCAATAAGGGCGTTAATCTGTCCTGCACGAAAACGCTTCATGACGCGCTCACGCTGAGCTTGATTTAAATCACCATTAATAGCCTCTGCAGAGTGACCTTGTTCTGCTAAGAACTTAGCTAACTCATCGGTTTCAGCTTTGGTTTGGGTAAAAATAATGGTTTTGTCACCCGCGTAGGTGTGTAAGAGATCACTCAAAATGTTTGAGCGAACTTTAATATTGGTTTCAATAGCAATCTCTGAGTACAGAACATCTTCATCACCAATAACATTAATGTGTTCAGGTGAAACAAGGTAGTCACGAGCTAACTTTTGTGCCCACTTAGGTAAGGTTGCACTAAATAAAAGGGTTTGGCGTTCTTTGGGTGTAGTAGATAAGAGGGTTTCGATGTCTTCTGAAAATCCCATACTAAGCATTTCATCAGCTTCATCAAGCACTGCAATTTCAATAGCATTAAGATTAAGAATTTTACGATTTAAGTAGTCAAGCGCACGCCCTGGAGTTGCAACGACAATATCGCTACCCCTTCTAAGTTCTTGCTCTTGCTTGCCGTAACCCGTACCACCATAAACTGTGGTAACGGTCAAATCAGCAGCAACCCAATTAAGCTCATTGCTTACCTGCAACGCTAATTCGCGTGTTGGTGTAAGAATAATTGCTCTAGGTGCGCGACCTTTTTCTCTACTTGCTTCTAAACGATTGGCAATAGGCAAACCAAAGGCCAGGGTTTTACCTGTACCTGTGCGAGCTTGACCTAAAATATCTTTACCTTCAAGACTATGAGGCAGCGTTTCTGCCTGAATGGGTGTAGGGGTCTCAAAACCTTTTTTCGCCAAGGTTGACTGAACCCGCTCATTAAGAGGGTAATTACTAAACATATTGTTCCTTTCGCTTTAAGGCACTTTATGCGCTTAAAGGTAGGTAGCTCTTGCTTCCTCACCAGAACCCATGTTTAGTCACAAGACTAAAAGTGGTATGCACTGCATTTTATTACTGTTACGGTCTTTGATTGATTCGTTAAAACAAATTACTTGATACCGCAGAGAGTAAATAAACCCAAAAACTTAAGTAAGGCGTAGCAAGTCTACGCAAACTTGTTAAGTGTAGAGCTAAATGAACAAAAAGTCAACTAAAGAAAAACAAAAAAACAAAAAAACAAAAAAATGCCAAAGCAAAACCCACCCGAAGACTCGAGTAAGCCTAAATTGGTTTTAGGTTTTACACAGCAGCCAAGCAACTAACTATAAACTAATAAGCATGAATCCCCCCTCTAGAAGCTGTTGCAACGTTGCACGTCCTACAAGCTCGAGTGTGCTTATTCAAGCTGAGTCTGAGCGTGCGGCTTCTAGTGACGGCATGATTCTAGTTGAGGGGGGTAGCTTTCTTATGGGGGGCACAGACTCTACCTTTCCAACTGACGGGGAAGGCCCTGTTCGTGAAGTTACGCTGGATAGTTTTTTTATTGAACCGTTTGCTGTTACTAACACTGAGTTTAAAACCTTTGTAGATGAAACAAACTACAAAACAGAAGCAGAGACCTTTGGCTGGTCTTATGTTTTTCATTTATTTTTAGATAAAAACCATCCACCTACTCAAGGGGTCGCTAGTGCACCTTGGTGGCGGCAAGTCTTTGGAGCTTACTGGAAAACACCTGAAGGCCCCAAGTCATCTATAGAAAAACGAATGAATCATCCGGTAACGCATGTGTCTTACAATGACGCGCTTGCTTACGCAGCATGGGCAGGCAAACGCTTACCCACAGAAGCCGAATGGGAATACGCTGCACGTGGTGGCTTAGAGCAAAAAACCTACCCATGGGGTGACAGGCTTTCACCCAACGCAAAGTACCGCTGCAACATATGGCAAGGTAGCTTTCCGCATAAAAATACAGGCAAAGATGGCTTTTTAGGAACTGCCCCTGTAGATGCCTTTGAACCTAACGGCTACGGTCTTTACAATGTCGTTGGTAATGTCTGGGAGTGGTGCAGTGACTGGTGGAGTTCAGATTTTCACGCAACTGCAAGCCGCCATAACCCAAAAGGCCCAGCTCAAGGCACAGCCAAAGTAACCAAAGGCGGCTCTTACTTATGTCACGCATCGTACTGCAACCGCTACCGAGTAGCCGCCAGAACGCACAACACACCAGACAGCTCAACAGGGCATATGGGATTCAGATTAGTTAAAGACGCTAAATAGACTTCAATTTGGAAGCTTCAAACCAACATGCCCCTTAACGTCGTATTGTCAATATTTCAAAAAACGCTAAAAACCTTGAAGCAGTAGTCATGACTGCACTAGCTGTAACGCTTATGTAACGACCTCTCAACTAGAATCTTCATCAAGTTAGTAGTAGGCTTAATGAAACTAGCCGAGCTAAGGTATATCCTTAGGTAAGCATAAAGGAGGAAACATGAAACGTTTTTGGTTTTTATTATTTGTACTTGCGCTTATTGCCTGTGGGGGAGAGACGACACCCAGCAATAACGCAGCCCCAACTGCAGCTTTCATTATTTCAACCCAATCAGGCACTGCA
>CAZWJZ010000063.1:5088-13731 GCA_964634665.1 uncultured bacterium
CTGCACCTTTGGTTGTTAATTTTAATGCATCCTCATCTTCTGATTCTGACGGAAGCATCAGCAGTTATGCTTGGACTTTTGGCGATGGTAACGCTGCAACAGGTGCCATAACGTCACACACCTATGTAGCCGCAGGATCATTTACCGTAAGCCTAACTGTTACAGATAATGATGGCGCAACAAACACAACAACTAAGACCGTAGCCGTAACGCAAAGCTCGAGTAGTTCGAGTATTTCGGGTTCTTTAACGCTTAGTTCAACTTCGTTTGGTGCGTCTTCTAGTCTTGGTGAGACTGAGTCTCTTAAGTTTGAAATTACTGAGCCTGATGTTTCATTTGATGTTCCTAGTAATAACGTAATTGCTGGTGAGGTATTGGTTAAATTTAGAGATAGCCTGTCTACGCAAGCGACAAGTTTGCAGGTTGCGAGTACACGCTTTAATCAGTTGAGTGTTTCAGCTTTACCAAATACTAAGGTCTTTAAAGCTGAGGGTATTAGTCAGGAGGATACGGTGCGTTTGGCTGCTGAGCTTGCTGCTAGATCGGATGTTCTTTATGCTTCACCAAATCGTATGCTTTACCCGCTTAGAATTCCAAATGATGAGTTTTACTCTTTCCAGTGGCACTATGTGTCGATTAACTTACCGCAAGCTTGGGATCAGACCATTGGTGACCCCAGTACAGTCGTTGCTGTTATAGATACAGGCATTATTAATCATCCTGAGATGTCAGGAAAGTTGGTACCAGGCTTTGATTTTGTGTCAAATGTTGCTAATGCTGCCGATGGTGATGGCATTGATTCTGACCCGACAGATACGGGCCCTGAGCAAGATACTGGCTATCACGGTACCCACGTTGCCGGTACTATTGCCGCTAGAACCAATGATGGTTCAGGGGTTGCTGGTGTGAATTGGAATGCCAAAATTTCTGCAGTTCGTGTTTTAGGTGTTCAAGGGGGCTCAAGCAGTGACATTATAGATGGTGTTTTGTGGGCGGCAGGTTTACACCCAATTATTTCCAACCCTAATCCTGCAGATGTTCTTAATTTGAGTTTAGGTGGCGAAGCGCCCTGTGATGCATTACAGCAAGAAGCCTTTGATGCCGTTATAGCTGCGGGCAAAATTGTAGTGATTGCTGCGGGCAATAACAACGTAGATGCTCGCTTTTTTACGCCTGCAAACTGCGACAATGTGATTACGGTTGGCGCAACTGAATTTGCAAATGCCAGAGCCCCCTACTCTAACTTTGGTCCTAGAATTGATGTTATGGCACCTGGTGGAGATACGAGTGCTGACCTTAATAATGACACTTTTATAGATGGGGTCTTGAGTTTAGGCTTTAATGATAACGAGGGTACATTTTCGTTTCCTTTTTACCAAGGAACCTCTATGGCTGCACCCCATGTTGCTGGTGTTGCTTCGCTAATGAAAGCAGTAAAACCAAGCATTACACAAGCAGAAGTTTTAGCTGCTTTAAGTACTACTGCCAGACCTCTAAGTAACAGTTCCTGTAGTTCAGGGAACTCGAGTGTGGGTACAAATGCTTGTGGTTCAGGGCTTATAGATGCAAATGCTGCTCTGCAAGCTATAGATTCAACGAGTCCACCACCGCCACCGCCAAGTGGTCAAGGTTTAACCTTTACACCCCTTAATCTTAATTTTGGTACTGATTTAGTAGAAGTTCAAGCTACCCTAAGAAATAACAACTCAAGCACTTTAACGTGGACAGCCGAGCGCTTTTTGAGTGACAATGATAACCCAGGTACGGTCGCGGATTTTGGTGTTGGTTTATCGCAATTACAAGGAAGTATAGCTGCAAACTCGAGCCAGACTATAACTATTAATGTTGATAGGTCTAAAGCTTCTGCAGATGGCACCTATAGTCTTGAGATTGAGTTTGAGGTCAATGGAACAACCCCTGTTCGTTACCCTATTTCGTTTACGAAAGGTGTGGAGACTTCAGCGCCAACAGGAGACTTAGCAGGTACTGAAGTACTCGCATGTGGTTTACCATTTGTCAATGACTTGTGCAATAGTTCCTCAAAATTTGTCAAGGTTACAGGTACTGGTACAAGGGTTAATTACGATGCTAGTAATCTAAATAGTGGCAGCTACTGGATGATTGCTTGGAAAGATACTAATGGCTCTGATGATGTTGACGCAGGAGATTACTTTGGTTTTTACACTGTTGATTCTTTAGGAGCCACAGAAGTAACGCCGCCTGCTTCTAATATAAATTTCCCTATTGAAGAGTTAAGTGATGCAGATAGTGCTTTTGCTCAAGAGGCGAAACGTTTGTTTTTAGCTTTCAAACAAGCTGAATAAGGCTTATTCTTAGAGAACCAATAAAGCAAATCTAAATATTTAAAGTGACTCACGCTTTATGAGTCACTTTTTTAGCTAACCGCAAAACGCAGAGCGATTAGACTAAAGATTATGTTACGTCTATTATTTGTCCTTACTGGACTGCTTAGCTTTACGAGTTTTGCTCAGTCTTTTGTATTTATTACGGATCGTGTACCCCGATCTAATGCCGATTGGAATGAACTTGATCAGCGGCAAACAGATATTTTTTTATTTGAAGAGGGCTCTCAAATAGCAATTACGCAAACAGATGCTTTAGCTGAGTACGACCCGACCCCTTCACCTGACGGGCGCTATCTTGCCTACGCCGAATCAAACTTTGTTTACCCAAACACTTTTGAAAGCTCGAGCTGGCAGTACGTGGTTATGGATCTTGTTTCTAAGCAAGAGCTTGCGCGTTTTGAAATGCCAAATGCTGTTAAGACATTTAGACCTGCGGGCGGCTTTATTATTACCTGGAAGGCAGACTCGAGTGGGTTTTTTGCTCAGGCTTCGTCTAATGATTTTTCTTGGGATATTTATGAGTTTAGTCTTTTGGAGTCTGAACTTATAGAGCCTGAACTTAGCTTTGTGAGTTCAGGTTTTGGCATTGTGCTTGATGATTCGGGTGATCGGCTTGCGACAACGCAAGATGGCTTTGTAAAGCTTATTCGTTTAGATAATGGCGTTGAGCGGCGCATTATTGCTGGTGAGGCTTTTGCTTGGTTGGGTTCTGATTTGTTGGTGGCGCAAGAGAATAGCTTGCGTTTAATTAAGCAAAGTGGTGGTGGGCAAGTGCTGTTTGATTTTTTTGGTCTTTACACCGCGTTTGCTTTGAGTGAAGATAAATCACACTATGCTTTTGCTTTGTTACAGCAAGACCAGTGGTCTGTAGTTGTTGTTGGTGAAGAGCATGTGTTTTCAGCTAACTTATCTATTGAGGGTCTGATTGATTCTTTAACATGGTCAGCAGGCAAGTTATTGCTGAGTTACTTGCCTGCTTCAGCTAGTCATTTTGTTATTGCTGAGTTAGCTTTAGATGGCAGTTTGAAGCCTATTATTAGTAGTCAAGCTGATAATTTTACGCCAAAAGCTATACCTCAAAGGTAAACGAGTTTGACTAGGGTTGATTCGAATAAGCAACGATTTTTCAGATTGCGGATGAGTTGACATCTGATTTTACTGATTAGGGTTAAAACCCGTAGTCAAACGTTTTATCTCCTTGATCGCCATGCACTTGAGCATTAAACGAAATGATGATGCGGTCTTTATTGCCGTCATAAGGCATGGCTTTATGGTTTAGCCATGACGGAAATACAATCAAATCACCCTCTTCGGGCTGCATATCAATGTGACTGTCTTGTAAGTAAGCATTACCCATATCCATATGAGCGCCACCTAGTAAGTCAAAGCGAGGGCTATAAAAGCGAGTAATGCCGTTATTAAACCCTAATTGCGGGTGTTGGTGGCGTTTGCTTGTCTCATCAATCTGAACGTAATACACACCCGACCATGAGCAGTTACCATGTGAATGAATATCATGAAAGCCAAATTTATTTTGAATTTGAAACCATGCTCCTACCACATGCATATTAAGGTTAGCGGCTTTAGATTGCTGCCAAATAGTACCATTCATTTGGCTAGCCACTTCAAATACAGACTGAGAAATGAAGCTAAATAAAGCCGTCATAGAGGCGTCAGTTTGGTAGCGCTGCAGTAGATCATCAGGGCTCGAGTATACGCTTGTTTGGCTTGTTTGGTTTTCTTGTTTTTGCTTATAGAAGAGGCTGCTGAGCTGTTGATTGACTTCTTTTTGAGCTTCGAAGCTTTTTCTTAAGATGGGGGTTGCCCAGAGCATCTTTAGGTCGCTGTTGGTCATGCTGCAAGCTTAGCATTTTGGTTTCGGTACAAAATTGTATCTTAGCACTCAAGATTAAGAGGGGTTTATTGGGATAATTAGGTGTATTTTAAGATGACGTCAATAAGAGGACTTTGCAGCTGATTCAATGGTTTTACTGTTGAATCGTAGGGTTGTGTGTTCTACTTTTGTCACAAGGAGGCAAGCGTATGTTCCCGGCTAGTTTTGAATTTTATCGTGCTCATTCACCAGAAGAGGCAGTGAGCTTACTTAGCGAGCATGGCTATGATGCTCGTATTTTAGCAGGTGGGCAGAGCCTTATCCCTGCTATGCGTTATCGTTTGGCGCAACCTGCTGTTTTGGTTGACATTAACGAAATGAAAGATATGAATTACATTGTAAGCGAAAGTGATCACCTGAGAATTGGTGCCACGGTTCGTGATACGGATCTTGAATTTTCTGACCTTATTCGCTCTAAGTATCAACTCATGAGTGATGTTAGTGATGTTGTTGCTGACCCTATCGTGCGCTTTAGAGGCACACTTGTTGGCAGTCTTTGCCATAATGACCCTTCTGGTGACTGGACAGCTGCTATGTTAGCTGCCAGAGCCAGCATGGTTATTCAAAATAAAGAGGGCAGGCGAACTGTTGGCGCAGATGACTTTATTGTTGATAGCTTTACAACAGCTGTTGAAGAAGGTGAAATGGCTGTTGAAACCCTATGGCCTACACCAAACGCACGTACTGGAGCGTCTTACCAAAAGATAGAACGAAAAGTGGGTGACTACGCTACCGCTGCAGCTGCAGTACAACTCGAGCTTAATGAGGATGGCACTATAAAAGAGGCTGGTATTGGTATTACGGCTATATCTTACATGTCACTTCGTGTTGCTGAAGGCGAAGCGTTGTTAAGGGGTCAAAAAGTGAATCGTGAGCTTATTAGAGCGGTAGCGGCAGAAGCAAGCAAAATCGCTGACCCTATAGGTGATGGTCGTGGTTCAGCAGAGTACAAAAAAGAAGTTGTTGGTGTTTTGGTAGCAAAAGGCATTTTGCAAGCCATGGAGCGACTCGGTATGAAAGTAGAGGCTTAAAGCGTGGAATTAACTCTAAAAGTAAACGGTCAAGAGAAAAAGATAAATGCAGAACCGCGTACCCTGCTTGTTTACGCACTTCGTGAGCATTGCGGCTTAAAAGGTGCGCATGTAGGTTGTGACAGCTCGAGTTGTGGGGTTTGTACGGTTGTGCTTGACGGTAATGTTCCTGTTAAGTCTTGCACTATGTTTGCCTTTCAGGCTGAAGGTCATGAAATTACGACAGTTGAGGGTATTGGTGGGGGTGCTAATTTGCACCCGTTACAAAAAGCGTTTCATGAGCAACATGGCTTGCAGTGTGGCTACTGTACACCCGCCATGATTATGAGTTCTTACGCTTTGTTAAAGCATAACCCTGACCCAACTGAAGATGAGATTCGTCATGGTTTAGCAGGTAATTTGTGTCGTTGTACAGGCTATATGAATATTGTTAAAGCGGTTCAGCAGGCTGCGTCTGAAATGAAACAAACTGCTGAGGCTGCAGACTAAGGAGCAACTATGAGTGATCAAATTAAAGACTTAAGCCCCGTTAAAGAGTGTCGGGCAATGGGTAAAAGTGTTAAGCGTCGTGAAGATTCTCGTTTTGTTCAGGGTCGCGGTAGTTATGTAGATGATGTTGAATTGCCGAACATGCTTCACATGGCAATTGTGCATAGCACCTACGCGCATGCCATGATTAAAGGCATAGATGCTACAGAGGCTTTAAAAGTACCGGGTGTTAAGGCCGTTATTACTGCTAAAGACTTAGCGGGCTTTAAGCTTGACTGGATTCCTACGCTTGCTGGTGACAGGCAAATGGTGTTGGCTACCGATAGAGTTATGTACCAGTACCAAGAGGTAGCTGCTGTTTTTGCCGAAACAAGAGAGCAGGCAGTTGATGGTGCTCAGCTCGTAGAAGTTGATTATGAGCCTTTAGAAGTTGTGGTTGACCCCTTTAAATCACGTAATGATGATGTCATTTTAAGACCTGATCGTGAAAAACAAAGCAATCATATTTTTAATTGGAATGTTGGTGACCGTGAAGGTACCGAAAAAGCTCTTGAAGCTTCAGAAGTACGTGTAAAACAAAAAGCCTACTATCCTCGTGTTCACGCTTCACCCTTAGAGCCTTGCGCTGTTGTGGCTGATATGAACCCTGGTACAGGTCGTTTGACCATGCATTTGACGTCACAGGCACCTCATGCTCACCGCACAGTTGTGTCTTTGGTGACAGGTATTCCTGAAAGTAATATTCGTATTATTTCACCTGATATTGGTGGTGGCTTCGGTAACAAAGTGCCTATTTATCCGGGTTATGTTTGCGCTGCTGCTGGCACCATTGTTTTAGGTGTGCCTGTTAAGTGGGTTGCTACGCGAACAGAAAGCATGACAACAGATTCTTTTGCTCGTGATTACCATATGGAAGCTGAGATTGGTACCACAAAAGAAGGTAAAGTAACCGCCTTAAAAGTAACTACCGTAGCTGACCATGGTGCTTTTGACGCAGCTGCTGACCCGACCAAATACCCTGCAGGTTTGTTTAGTATTTGCACTGGTTCTTATGACTTCCCAAATGCTTTTACTGAAGTAGATGCTTACTACACCAACAAAACGCCAGGTGGTGTAGCTTACCGTTGTTCTTTTAGGGTAACTGAAGCCTCTTACATGATTGAGCGTGCTATGGACGCAGCTGCTCGAGAATTAGAGATGGATCCTGCTGAATTTAGATTTAAGAATTTTATTCAGAAAGATCAATTCCCTTATGACTCACCGCTGGGCTGGACTTACGATAGTGGTGATTATGACCATACTTTTAAAGTAGCTTTAGAGAAAATTGGTTACGATGAACTTCGTAAAGAACAAGCAGAAAAACGTGCCAAAGGTGAAATAATGGGCATAGGCATATCAACCTTTACTGAAATTGTAGGTGCAGGACCAAGCAAAGACTTTGATATTTTGGGCATAAAAATGTTTGATGGTGCCGAAATTCGTCTTCACCCAACAGGTAGCGCCATTGTTCGTGCAGGTACAAAATCACAAGGTCAAGGTCACGAAACCACATGGGCACAAATTATTGCTGAAGAACTCGGACTTGAAGTTGAAAACATTTTGGTTGAAGAAGGCGATACCGACACTGCACCTTATGGTTTAGGTACTTATGCTAGTCGCTCAACACCCGTTGCTGGTGGCGCACTGGCCTTAGGTGCAAGACGCATTCGTGAAAAAGCCAAAAAAATAGCTGCACATTTACTCGAAGTTTCAGCAGATGACATTGAATGGGAAGACTACAAATTCCAAGTCAAAGGTGTGCCAAGCAAATCTGTCACCATGCAAGATTGTGCTTTTGCTGCCTACACAAACCCAGCACCCGGTGAAGAGCCTGGTCTAGAAACCACTTACTACTACGATCCACCAAATCTAACCTTTCCGCATGGCGCTTACATCTGCGTGGTTGATTTAGATAAAGGCACAGGCGAAGTAAAAGTAAGACGCTTTGTTGCCATAGATGATTGCGGAACCATCATTAACCCCATGATTGTAGAAGGCCAAATTCATGGTGGTTTAGCCGAAGGTTTTGCCATGGCGTTCATGCAAGAAATTGTCTATGATGATGATGGTAATCACCTAAATACAAACTATACCGATTATTTGCTACCTACTTCACTAGAAACACCCCACTTTGAAACAGGTAGCACCGTAACGCCATCCCCTCATCATCCTATCGGAGCAAAAGGTGTCGGCGAATCACCAACCGTGGGTTCACCTGCTGCCTATGTAAATGCTGTTATTGATGCACTATCACCTTACGGCGTAAAAGAAATAGATATGCCCATAACACGAGAAAAAGTATTCAGTAAATTACGTGCAGCAGGCGTAGACGCATACTAAACACTCAACTAGTACTTCAGGCTCAGCTAAGCCTGAAGTACTAAATTCCTCACACTCTATTTTTAAGCTCGTGTTATATATTTTGACAAAGATTATTTAAATCTCATTAAGGAAGTTAAACAAATGAAACTTGATTACGATGGACAAGAGCAAATAAACGCCAACTACGACGCAGTATGGGCATTCATAAATGACCCAGCAAAAGTCGCCAAATGCCTACCCGACGTGCAAGACCTCGAAATAACCAGTGATAAAAGCTTTATTGCCTTTGTACGCGTAGGCGTAGGCCCTGTACGCGGTAGGTTTAAATTTGATGTAGAACTCGAGCCTCAACCTGAAAACAAAAAAATGATGGTGAAGCTACGTGGTGGTGGTTTGGGTACAGCCATTGATCTTGAAGCGGGTGCTGATATTGCTGAGCAAGATGGACACACTAACCTTGACTGGAAAGGTGAAGCCATAGTTCGTGGCCATGCTGCAACTG
>CAZWJZ010000063.1:13741-18086 GCA_964634665.1 uncultured bacterium
TTCTTGACCGTAAAGCACGTGAGCTAATCACACATGTATTTTCAGAAGTAAAGCGTAATGTAGACGCAGAACAAGCTTAACTTAAGTTAAAAAATAAAAATGGATTGATGGGAACGTCAATCCATTTTTTATGGCTTAAGCTGCTCTAGTTTTCACAAAAAAGCTTCTTTAAAAAGCTTATCATCAGACGGAATCAGTACTAGACTTCAAATGATTACCCTAGCAAACGCTACACTAAACGTAATCTAAACTAAGGTGAAACCCTATGGATATTCTAGAGCGCATTTATCAACTTAAACAAGAAGGTGAACGCTTTGCCATTGCTACAGTTGTTTCACGCAAAGCCCCCGTATCATCACAACTAGGTGACAAAGCTATTGTATTTGAAGATGAACGCTTAGAAGGCTTTATAGGGGGTGCCTGCTCACGAGAAATCATAAGAAAACAAGCCCTTGAAGTACTCAAGCTCGAGCGCCCTAGACTGGTACGTATAAGCCCTGACTCTATAGCGGTTACGCCAAGTGCTAGTCATGATGAAATTTGTGTACCTATGACCTGCTCATCTGAAGGTGCTGTAGATGTCTATATTGAACCTCAAATTGAAAAGAAACGCTTACTTATTGCCGGTGGTTCTCCCATTGCTATTGCCTTAGCACAGCAAGCCAAACTGCAAGGTTATGACTTAACCTTAGTTTGTGAACAAGAAGAACAAGATGCGCTTTCTTTTGGCTTACAAGACTTACGCTTTGAGCAACTCCACATTGATGAGCTAAAGAGCTACCTAGCGAGCTTAAGTGCAAAACAAAAAGGTAACCTAGAAGCCATTGTGGCATCTATGGGACACTATGATGAAGAAGCGTTAGCACTACTCGTAAAAACAAATCCTCGCTATCTTGGGCTTGTATCAAGTCAAAAGCGTGGCGCAAAAATCATTCAACTTTTAAGTGATATGGGCATGCCAGAAGCAGAAGTCGCCAGAGTCAGAAACCCTGTAGGTCTAGATATTGGTGCAACAACACCCAACGAAGTAGCCATATCCATACTTGCTGAAATGATACTACTAAGACGACAAGCTGCCAAAGATGCCCAGCAAATGCTAGACAATAGCGAAGACGCGATGTGCCCCGTTTGTGATATGACCGTAAACAAAGCAACAACACGCCATAGTGCGGAGTATGAAGGCAACATGTACTACTTCTGCTGTCCAAACTGCAAGCATCACTTTTTAAAAGACCCACAAAGCTACCTAAATAAATCTAGCCTGCAAGACACACCTCAACAAGGAGCAAACGCCTAAAATAATGCCAACCTTAACCAGCGTTCAAGACATTCAACAAAGCTTCGCGAGACACAATTACATAGCAGACGACAAGCTTGCAACAGCTCTAAGACTCGTAACAGCCCTGCAAAAACCCTTACTTGTAGAAGGCCCTGCAGGTGTAGGTAAAACCGCAAGCGCAAAAGTGCTTGCAGACGTACTAGGCACCAAGCTCATACGCTTACAATGCTACGAAGGCCTAGATACCTCAACTGCCCTTTACGAATGGAACTACCCCAAACAAATGCTACACATACGCCTCAGTGAAAACAGTGGCGAAAGCATAAGCACCAGAGAAGCACAAATATTTGCAGAAGACTTCTTACTCAAAAGACCCCTACTTGAAGCCATAACGTGCGAAGATAAAGCCCCCGTCTTACTCATAGATGAAATAGACAGAGCAGACGAAGAATTTGAAGCCTTCTTGCTAGAACTACTCGGCGAATTCCAAGTAAGCATACCCGAACTAGGCACCATAAAAGCCAAACACCGACCCTACGTCATACTTACTAGCAACCGTATAAGAGAACTCTCAGATGCCCTACGAAGACGCTGCCTTTACCTATGGCAAGACTACCCAAGCTTCGAAAAAGAAACCGCCATACTTAAAGCCCAACTACCAGACATAAACGAACGCCTAGCCGACCAAATAGCAAACATAATGCTCAACCTAAGACAAATGCACTTCAACAAAGTACCCGGCGTAGCCGAAAGCCTAGACTGGGCACAAGCCCTCGTAACTCTACACAAAGGCATGCTCGACATGAACATAATAGAGCAAACCCTAGGCACCATACTGAAAGACCAAGAAGACTGGGACTTATTTGATGCAAACAAAGACAAGCTCGAGCTTGTCATAAATGAAGTGATACCCACTTAAGTGCTTGACATAATCTTGCTACAACCCTTACACTAAGCTCCGCTTGGGGCCATGGCGCAGTTGGGAGCGCGTCTGAATGGCATTCAGAAGGTCGGGGGTTCGAATCCCCCTGGCTCCACCAAGCTTAAGACGATGAAACTTTGCTTTTGTCGTCTTTTTTAATTTGAATAAGTCATACCGCCATGTGAATTAAACTCGAGTATCCCATTTATCTGAGCATGCTTTTTACTTCGCTTCAGATTTAAAAGGGGAGGGCTATTCGGTGGCTTGGTTGTAAATGACTGGCATTTGGTATTTCCACTTATGCCAAGTTTCTTGCTTTGTTATTAACTCAGCCATGAAGTGTGCAACATTGATTCGACTGGTTTTACCGGGGTTGAAAATGGCGCTTCTGGTGGGTGATGCATAGAGCTTGTATGCGCTTACCCTAGTTTCGTTGAGTAGGCTGTCTGGTCGAACTGCGACCCACTCGAGCTGTTTCTTGCTGCGGTCAATTTTTGTTCGTAAGTAATCAGCTGCGTCTTCGTTATCTGCTTGAGGGGGTACTAAGCGTCTTAAACTGCTTATAACTAGCTTCTGAGCAAAAGAGATGGGTTCTTGTAGGTCATGGTTACGGTTACCTACGGTGTTCATAAGGATGAATTTGACTGGTGCTTCAGGCTTATTTGTTTTTACAGCTTCACATAGTCTTTGGCTGGCTTCGGTTACAAGTTTGCGAGGCTGACCAAATATGCCTCTAAAGCTCATGTTGTGCCCCAAGCATGAGATTATGGCGTTACAACCTTTTATGTGTTGCGCTAGCTCATCATCACTTAAATCTAAGAGGCTTGCCTCTATAACAGTTAGGTTTTTATGGGGTGTTAAGGTGTCAGCTGAGCGCACAATTGCCTTAACGCTTTGTCCACGCTCGAGTAATTGATTAACAACTAGGCGTCCTGTTGCGCCGCTTGCGCCTACGACTAGGGTTGTCATCTTGTTGGGTAAGCTAACTTATTTAGGGTATGCATAGAGGTGTACCTTAGCAGGATTCTTGCTGTGCTGAATCATTCTAAAGATGTAAAGGGTTTTTGTTTTGTGAGGACTGTTAAAGATTAACTAAGCGTAGTTTATGCATTAGGCTTATGATTGTAGAGAAGCACAGGAAGCATGAACGCCTATACTGGATGCGATGGGAAGATGATGTATGAAGCGACAGCTTGTTTTGGTTTGGCTTTTAATACCGTTTTTATTAGCGGCTACACCTAACAGTTTAGATAGTGATGGTGATGGTTACCCTAATGTGGTGGAGCTGGTTAGTGCTGCTGATCGACTTGCTTTTCTTGAGTGGTTTGCTGCTATTGCTGAAGCTCAATACACGGCTATTTCGCCAGCTTGGGAGTATCAGGATTGCTCTGGCTTGTTACGTTTTGCGTTTGTTGAGGCGTTAAAACCGAAAGATAGCGCGTGGTTTGAGAATTTTGCTTATTTACCGCACCCTAAAGTTCAGTCTGTGCAGCGTTTGTCTTATCCTGCACCTACATTAAGTCGTAGTGTTTTTCGTATTGCTTCTGGGGCATATCAGCCTGATGATGTTGAGGTGGGTCGTTTGGTGGGCTTAGCCACAGCTTATGAACTTATGCGTTACGCCAGTGTTCCTTTGGGGCTTACGGCTAATAAGGCTCAGCGGGGTGACTTGTTGTTTTTTGCGCATCCTTTAGCGGAAGGGTCGGGGTATCACAGTATGGTTTATCTGGGTGATGGCATGGTTGTGTACCATACGGGGCTTAGCCCAGAAGAAGGTGGCGAGGTTCGGCTATTGAGTTTAGAAACGTTAAGTAAACATCCGGACTCGAGTTGGCATCCTGACCCGAGTAATCCGCATTTTTTGGGCTTTTATCGCTGGAAGATTGTTGATTAAAACCTGTATTGGCGTAACTCTTTAGGCTAACAACAAGACTTTTTTATAGCCGTCAGGCAAAGACATGATATATCGAGTTTAATTGCCTTAACTCAAACCCTTAGCTCACAATGGAGGTACTATGTCCAAATTACTCAATTGCTTATTTATAGCTTTAACCTTAAGTGTAACACTGGTTGCATCACAAGATATCAACATTTGGCTTTACGGTGGTGGACAGCGCCGCGTTTACAGAAGCACAGGCGCGCAC
>CAZWJZ010000064.1:0-17815 GCA_964634665.1 uncultured bacterium
GTGTGGGTGAAGCGCAACTTCTACTAGGTCGTTTTTACTTAGAGGGTGAAGTTGTTGAAGCTGATCTGACCGAAGCGCAACGCTTACTTTATTTAGCTGAAGCGCAAGGTCTTAGTGAAGCAAGCTTGTTACTAAATGGTACTGCTGGTGAAGAATTTAAAAGCATAAGTGATTACTCGAGTTCTATGTTTGAGTTTGCACAGGCGGGTAATTTGACTGAGATTAATGGTCTTCTTAGCTCTGGTGAGCCTATTGATACGCGTGATCCTTATGGGCAGACTGCGTTAATGTACGCGGTGAGTGCTGGGAATACCAGTATTTTGCAGGATTTGATTGATCTTGGTGCGGATGTGAATGCGCTTACGGATGAGGGTTGGACTGCGCTTATGTTTGCTGCGCGTGATAATGGGGATGCAATTCCGATTTTGCTTGAGAATGGTGCGGATGTTGAACTGAAGAATACTGAGGGGCGCTCTGCTTTTGATATTGCGCTGGTTAATCACCCTGAGTCGTTGCTTATTTTAGAAACAGCGGTTCCGCCTGCTGATTCTTCTAATTAAACGCTATTTGGCTAAGGTTCTTTTAAACTATTAAAAATGACCCTGTAAAAAGGCTACGTAGAAAAGTACGTAGCCTCTATATTTTTTCTTTGAATCAATGCTTTAAAAGGGTTGGTAATTTACGGGTCGGGGTGTCCAGAGGGGTTCGCCGTAGCCTGCGTCTATAAAGGTTCCCCAGTAGGCTGCGCGGCCACGCCTGCGCCTGTAGACATCTGGTGTGACAGTTTCAGAGGCTGCTTCGCCTGTGAATTGACTAACATAGCACTTCACAGCAGCTTCCCAAGTTTCAATGTGGTCACTGGTATCAACTACAAGGGTTGCTTCAAAAGGGCCATTACCCATGTAAAAGAAAACATTTTGGGGTTTAAAAGGCTCGCCACTTAAAGGGCTATTTTTAAGGCCTGCCAAATGCAGTGCTGCTGGTACAATGCTAGCTGCTGCTACATGGTCAGGATGCCTGTCATTAGGGTGAGGAGCAGTAACCACTTTGGGTTTGAGTTCCCGAAACACTCTGGCTAGCTGCAAGCGTCTATCTTCACTATCCATAATGCGAGAGTCAGGCCAGCCCATATTATGCCTGATATCTAAACCAAGTATTTTTGAGGCATTTGCGCTTTCTATAGCACGAATTTCTGGGCTGCCTTTGGTTGCTGATTCGCCTCTTGTTAAGTCAATAATGGCTGTTGAGCGCCCCTCAGCTTTTGCCCTAGCAAGCGTTCCACCCATGCCAAGTTCAGCATCATCTGGATGGGGAGCAATTACAAGAAAATCTATCATGACGGTCTCCTGAGATTAATCTATTTTTTCTTTTTTACTTTAGCTTCTGGCTTAGTTGTTTTTTCACCTATGCGTCGCTCTGAACCTAAAGCTAGTTTTGTAATATTAGCAGAGTGACGGTAAAACGCTAAAGCTGCAAATGCTACTAAGAGTAAGAAGTAAGACCATTCAAACTTGCCTTCTCTAATAATGTAAACAAGGGGCGAAGCAAACACAGCTACCAGCGAACCCAAAGATACTAAGCGTCCTAAATAAATAGCCATAATGCCAATAAGTGCAATGATAAGGCTAAAAAGCGGGTCAATAGCAAGGTAAGCACCCAAGCTGGTAGCGATACCTTTACCACCACGGAACTTCAAAAAGACATTGTAATTATGGCCTAGCACAACAGCTAAAGCCGTTAGGGCAATAAGCCAAGCATCCATACCTAAAAGCTTAGCAGCAAAGACAGCTAAGTAACCTTTTAAGGGATCCATAATCACCACAATAATGCCAGGTATGAGACCTACCGAACGCAATACATTAGTCGCCCCAATATTACCTGAACCCTGCTTCTGAATGTCAATGCCTCTAGCTTTAGCAATAATTAAACCTGTGGGCAAGCAGCCCAAAAGATAAGCTAGAATAACGATAAAAAAGGGCATTAAAAGACTCATAAGCTGCATCCTGAATAAAAGCTCGAGCTTTTATTTCTTTGAAAAGACTTAGTTTTTTTTGTGTCCTCAAGGTTAAAATGAAGCACTAAAAAAAGCTGGAAACCCACGGTTAAAAGTAAAAGATTAAATCTCATCATCATAAGGAAATCCTTGTTAGGGTGTTATACCAGTTTTAGACTAGGCATAAGAGGTGCTAGGCTATCTAAGATGAACGAACTCGAGCTTTGGCTTATTATTATTGCGTTTAGTGGTTTTTTTGTTAGCCGCTGGATGATGCGTTTGGCGCCTGCTTTGTCTGAGCTGCCTTTGAAGACTATTTTGGCTACGTTTGCGGCGGCTTTGCTGGGCGCATCTGGGTTTTATGCGAATTTGTCTATGACGATGCTTTGGGCGGCTGCGATTATTTGCCCTTTGTTTATTTTTGGTCCTATGCTGCTGACGTCTTTGGTGCGAGCGAAGCAGTATGCGGCTGCTAGGTTAATTACGAGTTTTTTGTACTGGTCTGATGGTCATTTGCGTATGCGGCGTTTGTTGGCGCAAGCGGCTTTGCAGCAGGGTGATAGTGAGGCGGTGCTGCAGCTTATTAGTACTGAAGAGGCAGATCATTTGCTCTTAGCGCAGCTTTTTGCGTTTGAAGAGCAGTGGGATAAAGTGCTTGGGCTTAAAATACCTGAAGAGGGTGATAATGCGTTTCTTGGTTTGGCAGCTAGGGTTGAGGCGTATATGGGTTTGGGTCGTCTTGATTTGGCTGCTCAGTCTTTAGAGGATATGCGTGAACGCTGGGAATCCTCTGAGAAAGGCCCTATTGGTTATAGGAGTCTTAATATTACTGAGGCTAAGCTGGCAGCTGAAAAAGGTCAGTTAGATAGGGTAAGAACAACTTTGCAAACGCCCCCTGAGGGTGTGGCTGCTTATACGCTTTATGAGATTGCTGCGCGTAGTGCTGAGCAGTCGGGGCAGACTGAGCAAGCGGCAAGGCTTTATTCCCAAGCTTATGCTACAGCGCCTGAATCTCTGCATGAGCGTTACGCTAAAAAGCTTGAGAACTATGGTCAGCCTTTACCTGTTGTTACTAAGAAACAGATAATGCCTATAGGTACATTTGGCTTAATGGCAGCAGTTGTAGCTGCTTATATTGTGCAGGTATGGCTCGAGCGTAGTATTCACCCTAATGCGCCGGTTGTTATAGCAGGGTTTTTAGATAGAGTTGCAGGTATACCTGATTCTGAGGGGTTATGGCGTTATTTGTCTTATGCTTTTGTGCATGGGGGGATTTTGCATATTGCTATGAATACTTATGTTTTGTTTGATATTGGGCGTATTTATGAGGCGCGGCGGGGTTGGGCAAACATGTTAGTTGCTTTTGTTATTGGCAGCATTATGGGTGCTTACTTTAGTGTCTTGGCAACACCGGGAGGTATTCCTTTGGTGGGCGCGTCTGGGGGTGTTCTTGGTATTGCGGGTGCACTTCTGGCAGATGTTTTTCGTAGGCAAACTCAGCAAGACCGCGCTTTACTTAGGTCTCTTTTGCAGTGGATGGCGTTTATTGTTATTTTCTCTGTAGCTATTCCAAATGTTTCTTTATGGGGGCATGTGGGTGGTGTTATTGGCGGCATGCTTTGGGGCTTTGTAAGACAAGGCCTACCAAAAGCAAAACAGCTAGATTACGCGTTTGGTGGCTTAAGTATAGGTTTAATTATTTATGTGCTTTACGCTGCTTTCATCTGGTTTGCGCAACATCAAACTTATTTAAGGCCTTAGATTTATGTTTGTTTTATCTAAAGTTTTATGGTGGTTTGCGCAACCTACTCGCTTATGGCTCATCTTAACAATCTTAAGCAGCCTTTTGCTCTATACTGCTCTTTTTAGGCAAGCAAGAATTGCGCTTCTTAGCTTGACTATTGTTGCCTTCATTGCTCTTGTTTTGCCTATAGATTTATATGCCATGCGTCCTTTAGAACAACGTTTCCCACAACCTAAACTTCCAGAGCACATTACAGGCATTATTGTTTTAGGTGGAGCCGTTGACCAAATTTTAACTGAACTCTACGGCCAAGCAAACCTAAACAGTGCTGCTGAGCGCATGACTGAAGCTGTTCAGCTCGCCTTTAACTACCCCAATGCAAAACTCGTGTTTAGTGGTGGAAGCGCAGAAATAAAGCCACGCTCGAGCTTTCGTGAGGCAGATGTTGCTGAGCAGTTTTACCAAGAAATAGGTTTGGACTCAGCTAGACTTATTTTTGAAAGAGAGTCACGAAATACATTTGAAAATGCTGTTTTTACAAAGGAACTCTTGAACCCTCAAAAAGATGAAGTTTGGGTACTGGTCACGTCAGCCTTTCATATGCCTAGAGCTGTTGGTATTTTTGAAGAACTCGAGTGGGGGGTTATTCCGTATCCGGTTGATTATCGGGTGGGGTTAAATATTGAGACAAGTCCGCCGGTACTCTTTTCTGGTAAGCTTTTTTACTTTGATATAGCTGCTAAAGAGTGGCTTGGTTTGCTTGCTTATAAGCTTATGGGTCGAACCTCAGCTTTTTTTCCGAAGCCTTAGCAAGACTTTAGGGTGCTTACGTGGTATCCTTTTCGCTTGAGTGACGGGGCTAGGTCAAAGCGTTTGAGCTAAGCTAGCTTGAGCAACATCCCTTGTAACTGTTTAGATAAAGCTTATACTCGAGGTTTTCTTATGCCAAAACGTACAGACATTCATAAAATTTTGATTCTTGGTTCAGGGCCGATTGTGATTGGTCAGGCTGCTGAATTTGATTATTCGGGAACGCAAGCCTGTAAGGCGCTTAGGCGCGAAGGGTATGAGGTTGTGCTTATTAATTCTAACCCTGCGACTATCATGACGGATCCTGAGGTGGCAGATAAAACCTATATTGAGCCTTTGACCCCTGAGTTTGTTGAGAAAGTGATTTTACAAGAAAAACCTGATGCGCTTTTGCCTACGCTTGGTGGTCAAACTGCGCTTAATTTAGCAAAAGCGCTTTATGAGGCGGGCACGCTCGAGCGTTATGGGGTTGAGCTTATTGGTGCTAATTATGATGCGATTCAAAAGGGTGAAGATAGGCAGCTTTTTCAGCAGGCTATGCAAAAGATTGGTATTGCTACGCCTGCTGGCAAAATGATTGCTACGCTGGATGAGGCGTTAGCGTTTGTTACGAGTATTGGTTACCCTGCGATTATTCGCCCTTCTTTTACGTTGGGGGGTACCGGTGGCGGTATTGCTTATGATGAGGCTGAATTTAGAGAAATCGTAACGCAAGGTTTACATGATTCTCCTGTCACTACGGTCTTGGTTGAGCAGTCTATTTTGGGTTGGAAAGAGTATGAGCTTGAGGTCATGCGTGACCATAATGACACGGTGGTTATTATTTGCTCAATAGAAAATTTTGATCCTATGGGGGTGCATACTGGTGATTCCATTACGGTTGCGCCTGCTCAGACCTTGAGTGATAAAGAGTATCAGCAGCTTCGTGATTATTCGATTGCCATTATTAGGGAAATTGGGGTTGAAACGGGGGGTAGTAACATTCAGTTTTCTGTTAACCCTAAAAATGGTGACATTATTGTTATTGAAATGAACCCACGTGTTTCACGCTCATCGGCACTTGCTTCTAAAGCAACGGGTTATCCTATTGCTAAAATTGCGGCCCTGTTGGCAGTGGGCTATCATTTAGATGAGTTGCCTAATGACATTACCAAAGAGACAAAGGCTGCTTTTGAGCCTTCTATTGATTATGTTGTTACTAAGATTCCTCGTTTTGCCTTTGAAAAGTTTCCTGGTACAACCGATGACTTAGGTACCCAAATGCGTTCTGTTGGTGAAGTTATGTCGATAGGTCGTACTTTTAAAGAGTCACTCCTTAAAGCTATTCGTTCTTTAGAGCTTGATATTCGGGGTGAAATGACTGAGAAGACAAATGAGTATTTGGAGTCTTTGTTGCGGGCTAATCCTATGCGGTTATTTGCCCTGTTTGAACTTTTGCGTAGAGGTAAGAGTGTACAGTTTTTGCATGATAAAACAGCGATTGATCCTTGGTTTTTAGGTCAACTGCGTGAGATTGTAGCGGTGGAGCAGGAGATTGCTGCCCTAGATGCACCTAAAACTTGGAATTGGGAATTGTGGCGTGAAATTAAACGAATTGGTTTTTCTGATGCGGATTTGGCAGCTTTAACGGGGGGTTCTAAAGAAACCATGCGCGCTTTGCGTTTGCAAAATAAAGGCGCGCCTGTTTACAAAACGGTTGATACTTGTGCAGCTGAGTTTGAAGCTTATACGCCTTATCACTACAGTACTTACGAGTGGGAAGATGAAGTACTTTCAAGTGATAAAGCTAAAGTGGTTATTTTGGGTTCTGGCCCTAACCGAATTGGTCAGGGTGTTGAGTTTGATTACGCAACGGTGCACGCAGTTTGGGCACTTAAAGATGCCGGTTTTGAAACCATTATGGTTAATTCAAACCCTGAAACGGTTTCAACTGATTATGATACGGCAGACAGGCTTTACTTTGAGCCTTTAACGTTTGAAGATGTTCTTAATATTATTGATCATGAAAAACCTGCAGGTGTGATTGTGCAGCTAGGGGGGCAAACCCCCCTGAAATTAGCGCAAGCACTCACAGATGCAGGTGTTCCCATTTGGGGTACTTCAGCTGAAGCTATTCATTTTGCTGAAGATAGAGATAGCTTTCATGAACTTTGCAAGCGTCTTGATATTCCTCAGCCTGCAGGTGGTGTTGCTGTTAAGCCTGAAGAAGCGCTCAAGTTAGCATCTGACATTGGCTATCCTGTCATGGTGAGACCTAGTTATGTGCTGGGCGGGCGCGCCATGATGCGAGTACGCAATGAAGAAGAACTTAAAGCGTACCTAGCGTATGTTTATGCTGAACTTCCTAATAACCCTAGTATTTTGGTAGATAAATTTATAGAGGGCGCTCAAGAAGTTGATGTGGATGCGCTTTCAGATGGCACAACTACGGTCATTGCAGGCATTATGGAACATATTGAAGGCGCAGGTGTTCACTCTGGTGATAGTGCCTGCATAACGCCACCTGTAACCCTAAGTGACGCAGTTCAACAAACCATTACTGACTATAGTCTTAAACTTACCCAAGCCATTGGTGTAAAAGGGCTTATAAACATTCAGTATGTCATTAAAAACGAAGAAGTCTTTATTATTGAAGCAAACCCAAGAGCCAGTCGCACCATTCCTTATTTATCAAAAGCTATTGGGCACCCTTTAGCGAAATACGCAGCGCTTATTTCTGCAGGTAAAACCCTAAAAGAAATTGGCTTTACCCAAACCCCTAAACCTGACTTTTACAGTGTTAAAGAAGTGGTTTTACCCTTTTTAAAATTTAAACATGTATTACCTATTTTAGGGCCAGAAATGCGCTCAACAGGCGAAAGTATGGGCATATCAAAAGACCCATATTTGGCTTACTACAAAGGCTTATTGGGTGCAAACGTAAAAGTGCCTTTAAGTGGCAAGGTAAAACTTATAGCTGCTCACGAACTTGCAGATAGCTTTAAGCGTTTAGGCTTTACGGTGAGCGATAGTGACTATGATTTGCTTATTGATCTTGAGCACACAAAAGAGCTAAGAGTAGCGCTTGAAAATGGCATTGCTTATGTGACTACTTTAAGTGGGGCTGAGTGGTTAGCTAAAGCAATTGAAGCTGCGCAGCAGCAAGAAGTTAAGGTTAAAGCTTTGCAGGATTAACGAATATCTATAGCTAAAGAGTTTTTGAAGGGGAGTGCCGAGAGTGCTCCTCTTTCATCTTCAGCTTCAATTAAAAAACTGTATACACCATTATTAATTGAGCTAACAGGCCAAGCGTATTCACACGTGGTATTAATGCACTCTACAAGCTGTGAGTAATCACCTGAGCCTCTTTTAGCGTAAATACTAAAGCGTTTAAGTTCTGCGTTGGTTTGAGCTTCGGCTTTGAGTAAAATTTCTTGTGCTTCGGTGACAATAAAGCCAAAATTATCTTGCAAGACAACATTATTTATAGACAGGCTTTGCACGATAGGGGTTTTAGGCACAATGCTTGTACTACCGCCACACGCTGTTAAGCCTAAAACTAAGAACGTTAAGATTCGCTTCATAAGCTTCAGCTTAACAAAAAATCAGAGGCAGCAACGCCTCTGATTTAAAAGAATGAAGATTTGCTTTACTTTGTTTTTACAATATCATCTAAAGATTGTAAACGCTCAGTCTGACGGTTCGGTAAGCGGCTTTTTAAAGATAATGAATAGTCAGAAATATGCTGCAATGAATCAGCAACTTTTTGACGTAAGCAAAACTCACCATGATCCACTCGAGTAATCATATGAAAAGGTGCGCCTGTTAAATTTTCTAGTATTTTTAAAACAGTGTCACGGCTTAATTGCTCATCAGCTACATCATCTAACATAAACACACAAGGTGCTTTCATGCCTGCTAAGCGTGACAAAACCGTAGAAAATACGCCTCGTTGTGCCACACGCTCATTCATTTCTTTTTGAAAGCGCTCTTTACCCTCTTCAAATAAACCATCTTTTTTGAAGTGGCTTTCTAAATCATAAGGGCTTAAAGGCATTACATTCATAATGTCTTTAACGCGCTCTAGGCCATCCCAAGACCATAAGGTTGCCCGTGCCATGCCTGCAGGTGCGCCTAAGCGAATGAGATCACGGTAGTCTGCAAATACAGCAGCGTAGGTTGCGTTGGTATCGCGACGGCGTGTGAGTAGCGTCGCCCAGTCAAGTTGAGCACCCTCAGATAAGACTTGTATATAAGCACTGTATTTATGGCGACCCAAGTCAGCATGCGCTAAAAGTTGACCATTTGCAAGGCTTTCAATCTCAAACCCAAAGGTTCTTAAGAAGTCTTTTGCTCTATTATGATCATCTAGACTTTCAGATTCACTAGCTGAATTAAGCCCAGCTTTTTGCGTTTTAGGAGGGCGAACATAAGAGGTAACAGATTCAGACTCGAGTACGGGTTTGGTTAGACTTGGTTTGGTCTCGGGGGCTTTTTGAGGTGTTTCGTTTAAAAGGGGTTCTTCTTTTAAGAGTTTTATTTCGGTGACTTGTTCGGTAATTTGCTCAGTTTTGCGTTGTTCAGTGACTGCATTTTGGCTGAACATGCTTTGGGGTTGCCAGCGACCGTCTTTAAAACTAAAGCGTGCGTCTTGTGATAAGAGTGCATGAATATCAACGCCATTGGTTAATTCTGGAAATTGGGTTCTAATTTCACGTTCTGCAAGGGGAACCGCTTGTTTTAATAAACGCTCTGCTAAGCGTAAACCTGTAGCTGCCTTGGCTTCTTGACCTCTTACATCCCGTTTGGTGGGTGTAAATAAAAAGGTACCATCCTCTAAAGGACGAATATGGATTTCGTCATTAACACCAAGCCCATGCACTTGAAAAAAACGAGCTACACCCGTTAGGTTTCGACCTTTAAGCTCGAGTTCGATTTCGGTGTTTTTTTCGGCATCAATAACGGTAATTTTGCCTTCTTTTGGTAGCATGCTAATAAGGCTTTGTGTCAGGCTGAGCTGACCTGTTCTTAAACAGATGCGTGTTAGTGTATATTTATAGTCAGTTGTCATAGTGGTCTCTTCTCGTAAGCAAACGCCCGTACTTCATTCGACACAATGAGCAAGTGTAACAAACTTCACAGGCAAAAGTACATAGCTGTTTTGGGCTATCTAAGTTGTAGCTATATGCTTTGTTATGTCTACATCTAGTATCTGAGCTTGAGTGAAAGTGCTAGCTACATACCTTAAAATAGCTCTGCTTAGTAAGAGTTTTTACGTCCTGAAGGTTATAATCAGAGCTTTGCTAAGCTATAAAACATTCAGTTTTTTCTAGTGCAAAAAGCTGCTTGTAATCAGATTAATTAAAGCATCAAAGATTTCTTTACAGTTTTTAAGACAGACAACTACTTTGTTTGCCTAAGAGCTCATGCAAATCTTTAAAAGTATGCGGTTTAAAATGCAAATAAATAAACCAAACACCGTTAGACTTAAAGCATAAGATAAGTAGTCTTTAGTCAACAAGTGGCTCTAGTCATAAATGCGAAAGGCGACAAGCTCTAGACTTTTAACACCTTGAGGAGATATATATCACCCTCCCTTATTTTGAAAGGCCCTTATGAACCCCCTTTTAAGTACAGACTTTTTAATACCCTTTGACCAAATCACCGCAGAACATGTACGCACAGGCATAAAAGACTTAATTAGAGAAACAGAGGAGCGCATTAGTAAACTTAGTAAAGAACAAAAGCTAAGTTACGAAAGCACCCTAGCAAGCCTAGACAAGCAACTCGAGCGTTTACAAAATGCCTTTACCGTGGCCTATCACTTAAACTCTGTCGCAACCACAGCTGAATTACGTGAAGCATTTCATGAAGTGTACCCACTTTACTCAGCATTTATGGCTAAAGTTTCACTTAATAGCGACTTATGGCAGTTACTAAAGCGTTACGCTGAAACAGCTGAAGCTAAAGCCTTAACAGGTATTCGAAAGCGGCATTTAGAGAAAAGCATGCGTGACTTTATTCGTGCAGGTGCTGACCTTAGTGAAGACAAAAAAGAACGCGTTGAAGCCTTAAAAGTAGAGCTAAGTCAACTCCAAAACAAATTTTCTGAAAATATCCTAGATTCAAGCAATAGCTTTGAACTACTCATAACAGATAAAAACGAGCTTGAAGGCCTACCAGAATCTTCTTTAGCGCAAGCCAAAACAAACGCAGAAGCAAAAGGTCTAGAGGGTTACAGATTCAGTTTACAAATTCCCTCATTCTTGCCGTTCATGAAGTACGTCAAAAATCAAGATTTACGTAAACACATGTACAACGCCTACATGAACCGAGCAAGCGAAGGCGACTTTGACAACCGACCCCTCATTCCCAAAATACTCGAGCTTAGACAAGAACTCTCTGAACTATTAAACTACCCAAATTTTGCTGATTACCGACTAGAAGAAAGCATGGTCAAGTCAGGCAGCAACGCCCTTCAGTTTGAAGATGACCTTTACCAAGCCACCCTGCCATACTGGCAAGCAGAAATAGAAAGTCTAAAAGCATTTGCACACAGCGAACTTGGTCTAGAAACACTCGAGCCTTGGGATGTTAACTTTGTGATTGAGCAACTCCGTAAAGCTAAGTTTGATTTTGATGATGAAGTACTTAGACCCTTTTTCCCTTTAAATAATGTTCTTAGTGGCATGTTTAGCATTGCTGAGAAGCTCTTTGCCATTCGTATTACCGAAAAAGAAAACAAGCATGTTTGGCATGAAGATGTGCAGTTCTTCGAAATTCATGATGCTGATAATAAGCATATCGCTTCTTTTTACGCAGATTTTTTTCCACGTGAAGATAAACGTGGGGGCGCATGGATGAATTCTTTTGTCACAGGTAAAGCAACCGAAGATGGCTTTAGCCCGCATTTAGGCTTTATTGCCACGAACTTCACGCCACCTCAAAATGGCCAAGCAGCCCTGCTCACCCATAACGAAGTAGAAACCACCTTTCATGAGTTTGGCCATTTGTTGCACCACTGCTTGTCTCGTGTAGAAGTCCCTTCTTTAGCAGGCACCAATGTACCTTGGGATTTTGTTGAACTGCCCAGTCAAATCATGGAAAACTGGGCTTGGGAACGAGAAGCCCTTAATGTATTTGCAAAGCATATAGATACCCTAGAAACCATTCCAGATGACCTGTATGAAAAAATGATGCGCTCACGAACCTTCATGGCTGCCCATGCCCAAATGAGACAACTCAGTTTTGGCGCTGTTGATTTAGATTTACACATTAGCTATAGCCAAGATCAAGGTGACGTAATGAGCTATGGTAAGCGCAGAATGGAAAAGTTCAGCATAGACCCAAGCTTTGCTAATAACAATTTCTTAGCTGCCTTCGGACACGTCTTTTCAGGAGGCTACGCAGCAGCATACTACAGCTATAAATGGTCAGAAGTACTAGATGCAGACGCATTTAGTCGCTTTAAAGAAGAAGGCATTTTTAACCCAGAAACAGGCAAAGCCTTTGTAGATAGCGTACTCTCACGCGGTGACAGTGCCGATGCCAACGACCTATACAAAGAATTTATGGGTCGCGACCCCAACCTAAATGCCCTACTCGAGCGCAACCTTGGGGTTAACCCAAAGGCCGCACAATAATGCAACTTGCCCTTGATAGAAAAGATGTACCCCTTGAAGAGCGCTGGAACGCAGAAAGCGTGTTTGCAACCCCAAGTGATTGGCAGACTAGCTTTAAGCAGATTCAACAAGACTTAGCTTTAGTAACAGATTTTCAAGGCACACTGGGTCAAAGTAGTGAGCAACTACTGCGCTGGCTAAGCTACAGCAACAACATTTTACGTGAATTTGGCAAACTACGTGTCTACGCAACCCTTGATTACAGTACTAACTCCTTAGATAAAGATGCAGCAAGTCGCTTTGACCAAGTTCGTAGTTTAGCTGCCAAAATCAGCCAAGCCTTTGCCTTTGCCAAACCAGAAATCATAAGCATTGGCTTTGACTGGCTTAAAAAATGGACTCGAGAAAACGAAGAGATAAGCTTATACAAGCATTACTTTGAGCAACTCGAGCAGGATGCCAAACACACCTGCTCAGCGGAAGTAGAAGCTTTACTGGGTGCTCTATCTGACCCTTTTAGCAACGCAACAGCTTCACATAGTGTGTTAGCCAATACCGACCTTATCTTTGAAAGTGCCAAAGATGCCTCTGGAAATACCTTTGATATAACCCAAAGTACCATCCGAGCCTTAGTCGGTAGCAGTGACCGTGTTTTAAGAGAAAGTGCTTACAAAGCCTACGCTGACGCACACCTAAGTTACAAAAACACCATGGCATCTCTACTCAGTACCGGCATAAAACAAAACAATTTAATAGCCAAAACCAAACACTATGACTCTGCTCTAGACGCCGCACTCAGCCCCCTAAACCTACCCGCAACTGTCTTTCATAACCTACTAGATACCTTTAAAGCTAACCTAGGAACATGGCACCGCTACTTTAAAGCCAAGCAAAAAATGCTGGGCCTAAGTGACTTTCAACCTTACGACGTCTTTGCACCCATGAGCAAAAATCCGCCCGAAATTAGCTTTGAACAAAGCGTAAACTGGCTCTCCGAAGCCTTAGCGCCCTTAGGGAACGACTACACAACAGCAATGACTAAAGGCTCACTCGAAGACAGATGGGTAGATCGTAGCTTAAACAAAGGCAAACGCATGGGCGCATTCTCAAGCAGCGCAGCAGACACACATCCTTTCATTATGATGAGCTACACCGATGATGTTTTTGGCATGAGCACCCTAGCGCACGAACTAGGTCACTCCATGCACTCCTACTACTCAAACAAAAACCAACCCTTTGTCTATGCACGTTACAGCCTATTCGCAGCAGAAGTAGCCAGCAACTTTAACCAAGCCATGCTACGTGACTACTTATTCAAACAAAAAACAGACAAAGACTTCCAAATTGCACTCATAGAAGAAGCCATGGCAAACTTCTACCGCTACTTCTTAGTCATGCCCACCCTAGCCCGCTTCGAACTAGAAATACATGAGCGCAACGAACGCGGTCAAGCTTTATCTGCCAGCAGTTTAATAGACCTCATGAGTGAACTTTTTGGCGAAGCCTACGGCGCAAGCGTAACGCTAGACAAAGAACGCATGGGCATAACATGGGCGCAATTCCACACGCACATTTACAGCCGTTTTTACGTCTACCAATACGCAACCGGCATATCAGGCGCATACGCCCTCGCCAACGGCATTATAGAAGGCAAACCCAAGAGCGTAGAAAACTACCTAAAATTCTTAAAAGCAGGCGGTTCCAAATACCCACTAGACGCCCTAAAAGACGCAGGTGTAGACCTAAGCAGCCCCAAAGCTGTAGAAGAAACCTTCGCAGTTCTAGCCAAGTTAGTAGACAAACTCGAGCTTTTAAGCGCTTAGCTTACAAGTAAATAATTCTTTACTCTCTATACTTAGTCGGCTATGCATGTTTCAGATACAACGCTCGCTAAACTTGACTTTAAGAATGTTTGTAAGGCACTGTCTTTACGGGCCAGTACAACTTTTGGGGTTGAGCGGGCTTTAGACTTAAAACCAAATTTACCTCAAGAAGAGATTGAGCTTGCTTGGAAGCGTATTGATGAAGTGCTTTCAGGGACTGATTTGTCACTGGGGGGCGTGCATGACATTCGCCCTTTGGTTTTAGCTATTCGTGAAGGTGATGTTTTAGAGGGTGAAGAACTCTTGCAGATTGCTTACACTATGGACGCAGCAGGTACGATTAAGCGTGCCATTTTGGCTTCTGAAAGACCTGCTTTGGGTGACTTAGCCATGCGTATGCGTTCTTTTGATGGTGCTTTAAGGCAAGTTCGAGAGCAGCTTGATATTGATGGGCGTGTTCGTGATGATGCTACGCCTAAATTACGTGATATACGTCGTAAGTTAAGACCTATGCGTGACCGTATTCGTGAGCGTATGAGTCAGTTGTTAAACACTTACGCTGAGTATGTTCAAGATGCCATTATTACGCTTAGGCGAGATCGTTACGCCATTCCGGTGATTGCTAGTTTTCAATCTAAAGTACCGGGTATTGCACTTGATTCTTCAGATTCAGGGCAGACGCTTTTTATTGAACCTCAAAGTGTTGTGCCTTTAAACAATGAACTTGCGCTTTTAGAATTTGAGGAACGTGATGAAGTTAGGCGTATTTTGTTAGCTTTGGGTCAGCGTTTGGCTTATGAAGAGGGCTTAGATGATACCTTTGAAACGCTAACTCAGCTTGATCTTGTAAATGCGAGTGCGCGTTTAGCTAAGGAATGGGATTTGGCTAAACCTAGCTTTAATACTGAGAGTCGTATTTCTTTGAGGCAGGCAAGGCATCCGCTTATAGAGAATTGTGTGTCTAACAGTTTAGAGTTGAGTGGTGAGCATCGTCTTTTGGTCATTACGGGTCCTAATGCAGGGGGTAAAACGGTTTTGCTTAAAACGCTGGGTTTGGCTGCCCTTATGGCGCATAGTGGTCTTTTTGTTGCTTCAAGTGAGCAAGAAGAACCTACTTTGCCGTATTTTGAGGCGTTGCTGACGGATATTGGGGATGAGCAGAGTATTGAGGCGAGTTTAAGTACGTATGCGGGGCATTTAACTAATTTAAAAGCGATTGTTGATAAAGCTAGTCCTGATGTGCTTATTCTGATTGATGAGCTTGGTTCAGGTACTGACCCTGATGAGGGTGCAGCGTTATCGCAAGCGATTTTGGAAAGAGTTTTAGCAAGTAATGCTCTTGGTCTTATAACAACGCACTTGGCACCCTTAAAGATATTTGCTTCAGAAACCAGCGGTATTCAAAATGCAGCGATGCGTTACGATGTTGATGAGCTTAAACCTACTTATAATTTAAGGGTTGGGCAACCCGGAAGAAGCTACGCGCTTTCTATAGCGCAGCGTATAGGCCTGTCAAATGAACTTCTAGCTAGAGCCAGTGACATTTTAGGGCCAGAGGGTGAAAGACTCGAGCGTCTTTTAGAAACCTTAGAGCAGCAAAGACTTAAGCTCGAGCTTGATGTTTCAGCGGCTGAGAAGGCGCGAGATGAAGCGTTTAACGAAGCTAGTATTTTGCGTAAGCAAATTGAGAGACTACGTGCTCAAGAGGAAGATGTTATTTCTGCTGCGGCTGTTAAGGCTGATGAAATGCTGCAAGATACGTTGCAGCGTGCTAAAGAACTTAAGCACACCGCAACAACAGACGCAAGTCAGCGTTCTAAAGCGCTTGATGAGTTGCAAAGTTTGCGTAAAGATGTGCAGCAAAAAGTTGCACCTAGGCATAAGCCAAAAGCGCCGCAAGTGCAAGAGAGTTTACGCCCTGGTGTGCTGGTGCGTGTAGAGGATTATGATGCGCAAGGCCCTATTGTTGAAGTGCGTAACAATGATGTTGTGGTGCAATTAGGTTTACTCAAAATTGAAGTACCTAAACGAGATGTCAAAATAGTTAAAGAGAAAAATAAACCTAAACTTAAACAACACAACTACGCAGCAACAGGTCGTTTTGAAGAAGAACTCAATATTCGTGGTGAGCGTGTTGAGCAAGGTTTAGAAAAATTGCGTGACTTTATAGTTGAAGCGCAAGGCATTAAGGCTGGCAAAATTCGTATTTTGCATGGTAAAGGTACCGGAACGCTAAGAGATGCTGTTAGAAACTACCTTAAAAATGAAAAACGAGTAGAACGCTATGAAGATGCTGTTCCTTATGAGGGTGGGCACGGCGTAACCATAGCTTACCTAAAGTAATTCTTTTTTTGTTTAATCAAAATTAACAAAGATGCCCCGACCCGAACTACCTTTACCTCGAACGTATAAATCAACACTAGAAACACCCATATTATCAACAGCATTAACCAACACAGCAACCATTCTAGAAACAGGAGAATTAGGCGCTGGAGAAGTGATAGAGAGGGTTGGAGGGGTTAGGTATGTGGGGGTGCAGGAGGAAATTAAAGCTAAAAGTAGCAATAGTAGCGCCCGACCCCTTATGAATATTCTTTTTTGATCATATTGTTCCTTTAAGTTTGAGAGTGGGTATAGCCCACCCTCAATAAACCTCACAAAGCTTTTAGCCTTCGTCAGCAGCCATGCGCATACAAGTAAAAGCTACATATGCATCAGAAAATGACGATCTCAACGATTCTGGACCTGCTAACCATTCATCTAATTCGTCTTCAAATTGACTGATTGCTTCTTGTAGTTCAACAAGCAATTCATTAGGCACTGATTGGACAAATTCATATCGCAATATATCATCACTTATACCCCAAAACTCGGCGTAAGGAATCAGACTCTGTAAACCGAATGGAATATCCTCTTTACGAAGGAACAGCGGATTGTTATTTTGAAGCGATATATTGTATTTTTCTGCTAGCTCTATACCGGTAGCAACTTCATAATTTACTTTTTTCATGGTTTTCTCAACATTATATACATCTATCCTCTTCAACTAATCTTCTTGGTTTTCCTGTAAATTCCATATGGCGGAGGTCCATAAACGTTAATAAATCCTCCTTCTAATTTAATTGAAGGCTTAACGGCTAACGCTGCATCTGCTATCGCTTTAGCCATTAGGTCGCCATTTTGAAATGTACTTGTGTAGATTAGCTCATTTAGATTTTTATCTGAGACAGGCACAATAGCCGTGTTGTAAGAAGCATATCCAGTTGGCACCAACATTATGATGTCTACCTCCGACCAAGGTATAAATTTTTCTCTTCGGGAATCTTTAATTTTTATCCCTTCTGGTGAAACTTTATACTCCTTTGAGAGAATTTCATAGACTATAAATAAACAACTGACTAAAAAGAAACAAAAAAGGGTCGTCCAAATCGAAATTGAAGATACTCTGAGAATATAAACTCTGACAAGCACTACAATCCCTAGAATGCTCGAAATTGAAAGTGCGATTACGTAGAGAATAGTGGTCACACCTTTTTGATCTTTAATCACAGTATTTTGATTATTTATCATAGCTCTACTTTACATATATTTCTATCTATTTTAGCTCTACATACTCGACTTTTGGATTAGTAAATATATATTCGACCCATTTATGTGTTTTAATTCCAGGACCTTTTAAAATATAGTTACCTTCAAATTCTGCTACATAAATTTCATAAAGCATTTCAATATCTTCACCTTCTAATAGTGTCCATATTGGTGTGTCATTAGTTTCATAACTATCAACTCTTTTGTAACTATTCAGCCCCAAGTGCAGGCAAGATAGGTTGACCTCTAAAAACAG
>CAZWJZ010000065.1:0-16684 GCA_964634665.1 uncultured bacterium
ATTATGCTCTGTACCCCGATAAATCTCATCTATTAACAGCCAAGCACCCACCCGCTCAGCCAACGCCACAATGCCCAACCTAGCCTCATCACTAAGCAAAACCCCCGTAGGATTATTCGGGTTACAAATCGCAATCAACTTCGTTTTAGCACTAACAAGAGACTCGAGTTCTGCCAAGTCAGGCTGCCATGCATTCTCTTCACGCAAATGAAACGGCTTAAGGGTCACGCCCCAAGATTCCGCTAAACCCTTAATCTGCACGTAATTCGGCAGCATATAAATAACTTCATCACCCTGTTCTAAAAGCCCCCACGTGGCCAAAAAATTCGCCTCAATTGTGCCATTCGTAACCAAAACATTAGCAGCAGATGCACCTTCATAAAGCGCAGCAATGCGCTCACGTAAAACAAGCGGACCATTTGTCTGCTCATAAATAAGTTCAGAATCAAGAAACGCAGCCACATCACGCTCAGGCAGCAAATCACTTACCTTAAGAGGATGCACCCCACTCTCACTCAAATTAAAATCAACATGATGCTCATACAAAGACTGAAACCGCTCGAGTTCAAATTCAGGAATTCTCATGAGCTAGCCTACCGAACTAAGCACCTCATCAGCAATAGGAAAGGCAAATCCACATTTTGTCAAACAAAACATCACTTGATTGTCATTGCGAGCGTAACAGAGTGAAGCGCGGCAATCTCTAGTCAAGTAGAGCTAACAATTAGGTGTCTCAGATTGCGTCGTCGCTTCCGCTCCATCGCAATAACAAAATTTATATCAGGGTGAAATACAAATCATCCCATTTGGGATTCATTGCATTTATCATAGTTAGCTTCTTTTGTCTCGAACCTGCCTTAATTTGTTTTTCTCTTGCGATTGCATCTCTTATATCTGTAAAGACTTCAAAGTAAACAAGTTTGTTAACGTTATATCGTTTTGTAAAGCCATCAGCTATTTTGCTTTTATGTTGGTAAGTACGTTTTATAAGGTTGTTTGTAACGCCTGTATAAAGCACTTTATTTGTCTTGTTTGTAAGGATATAAATGTAAGATTGCTGAGTCACAGACATAGTATGACAAAATAAGAAACTAATGCCTATATTCATTATTAACAAACCCCTTGACCTTACCTCACATGACGTTGTTGCCAAAGTACGTAAACTCTTAAGAACCAAAAAAGTGGGTCATGCTGGCACGCTTGACCCACTAGCGACAGGGGTGCTGGTCATTTTGACTGAAGAAGCCACCAAACTCTCGCAGTACTTAACCGATTCAGATAAGCACTATTTAGCATGGGTATCTTTTGGTGCTGCAACTGAAACACTAGATGCTGAAGGACCTATTACAGAAACTGCAGATGCCTCTCATTTAAAACGTGAAGATTTAGCACCTGCGTTGCTTCCTTTTTTGAAATTAACTGAGCAGTTACCCCCACAGTACTCAGCTATTAAAAAAGGTGGTGTAAAGGGTTACGAAGCAGCTCGTAAAGGAGAGCATTTAGACTTACCGCCCCGTCCTGCTAAGTACCATCAGATAGAAGTGCTGGGCTTTGCAGAACGCCAAGAGGACTTAAGCAAAACCTTTAGCTTATCGCCAGATAATTTTGGTTGGTACCCCAACAAAACAGGCGTTACGATAGAACTACCCGAAACGCTAGGTAAGTACCCAACTGCCTTACTTTACATAAGGGTACAAGCAGGTACTTACATAAGGTCATTTGCTAGAGATATAGGTGAAGCACTCGGCCTGCCAGCACACCTAAGTGGTCTAGTAAGAACAAGAGCAGGCAACAATGGTTTAGAAGAAGCCATTCAGTTAGAAGAGATTGTTAATCATGAGGGTACGCTCGCTGTAAATGCGCTTAGTTACCCTAAACTTACCTTAAGCACTGAGGAGACCCTAAGGGTACGACAAGGTCAAAGGTTAAAACTCGAGCTTAAAGGTCGCACGGTACTGGTTTCTGAAAGTAATGAGTTGGTTGCTATTGTTGAAAAGCAGGGGGGTAAAATGAAGTTTTTGCGTGTCTGGCAGGGAGTTTGAGTTTTGCTGACGCTTGACTTTATTAAAGGTTAAAGGATTTTTTAATTCAGTGAATAGCCACCGTAAAGTTGCAGTTTGGTGAATTCGTATTGTACTTCTATGGTTTGCCCTAGGCTTAGGCTTGATTCACCGGTAATGAGTAGTATTACTTTTGCAGTTTTGCTGTCTAGCATGGCGAGTTGGTCTTTATTGAAGTTTGCTCGGTCGTTTAGGCTAACGCTATTTTGGCTTAGGTCTATGGTTTTGGCTGAGCCAAAGGCGTAACGTTGTTGCAAAATAGCTTCACCATTGTTGGGTGCTATGTAAAGCTGGCTTTTAACTATACCATTAAGGTTTCCTGAGAGGGCTAGCTGTAAACTGTAATCAAGTCCTAAATTTTTGAGTCGCTCAGTTGGAATGTTTTGATTACTAAAGTCCAGTACGATGCCTTCTTCACTTGGTACAGTTTGGCTTAACTCTGTCGTTACACTAGCAACATCAAGGCTTAAGCTTGTCAAGTCATAGTTTAAGCTTGCCTCTCCAACACTACTAAAACTAAGGGTTCCACCTGTAATAACAATAACTAAGCGAAGCTTTTTTTGCTTAATACCGACAAGCTGCTCAGCATTTAAGAGCACTGTTTTTTGCAGCTCAGTTCTGGTCGTTAGTAAACTAAACTGCACTTCATCACCTAGCAAGTATTTAGTTTGCAAAGGGCTTTCAGCATTATCAGGGGCCAAATAAGCTTGCATGCTAATGCTAGCGGTAATTGGGCCTGTTTTGCTTAACTCGAGTGTGTAGCTTAGGCTTGCGGCGTTTAGGTCTGCGGCTAGGGTTTGGTTACTGAAATCTAGGTTGAAGCCTTGTTCGTTAGGTATGTTTAGGTTTAAATTTAGTAGCTTTGCTGCTTGGGCTATGTCTACAGTGAAGGGTGCAAGGGGTGATGTGAAAGGGCCTATGCTTCCTGATTTGCTTGTGCTTAAGTTGTTGGTTAAATCAATTTGGCTACTGGGTGTTCTTATTGCAAAGCTGCCTTTGGCTTCTGGAAGGTCTGCTTCTAACAGGTTTATATTAATGGCTATGGGTGCAAAGCTGCAGGCGCTGAGTATAAAAATCAAAATACAGGTCTTAAGTAGCAGTTTGTAAATCATGACTTATCCTTTTTGTTGACTAGCTCGAGCTAGTTTGGCTTGAGGGATTTTTAGCATACGTTGTTGTGCTTTTGGTGTTCTGACAGGGTCTTTGGTCAGTGTTCTGCTGAGCCTAGCTTAGGTCTGTATTAGAATAATGCGCTTTAACTCATGTTTATCTCAAGAATGTTGTGGCATTAACCCTCAAAACTAAGCTTGTTTTTGATTCAAGCTTAGTTTTGTATCTTTTTCTAGCAGGCTTTACTTAAGGTAGACTAGGCATCTTGTGACGATCACTCGCTACACTGGTAGTGTCATTACTAATTTTTTAGATACCTTAGAGCATGCTCATGCTGAACTAGGGGATTTGTTTTTTATGCCTTTAGGCAAAACAGATTTGCTTATGGTTTGTAGTGACAGCTTAGCTTATGAGGTTTTGGTTACACAAAAAGACAAGTTCACAAAGTTAGGTGCTGAAGGTCAAAAGCCCGGCTTGCAGCGTGTATTAGGGAATGGCTTACTTACCAATAGCGAGTTTGAATCGTGGTTTTCGCATCGGCAAATTATGCAGCCCTTCTTTCAAAAGAAGCAACTCGAGCTTTTCTTTGCTAGCGTGCTTGCTGCTTGTCATAGGCTTTTGGAAGCTTGGAGGCAGAGTTCTGAACCTCTTGATTTAACGCAAGCGATGCATGATTTAACCTTAGAACTTATGTTTGAGTTTGTGTTTTCACTCTCAGCTACTGAGGCCAAACAGCATCCTATTGTGGTGCCACTTAATTTGGCGATTGCTAGGAATAAGCTTATTAAAGAAACCTCTGCTCATTTAGATGCACTTATTTACCCGCTCATTGAGGCGCGTAGGCAAGCTATGCGTGAGGGGAAATCTTTTGATGATTTGCTTAATCTTTTGCTCTTAGCTAAAGATGCCACTTCGGGTGAAGGTTTGAGTAATCTTGACTTGCGTAATGAGTTACTCACAGTTTTTGCAGCTGGTCACGAAACCACCGCGAATGCGCTAGTCTGGGCGTTTGTTGCCTTAAGCAATCATAAAGATGCTTTAGCGAAGCTTCGTGCAGAATTAAATACTATGAACCCTCTTGATCTTAACGCAGTTAAACAAGCCAGTTATTTACAAGCAGTTTTTAAAGAAAGCTTAAGGCTTTACCCTGCCATTCCTTTTGCCCCCAGAGTAGCTAAAGAAGATACCCTTTTAGGCAATCAGAAAGTACTTAAAGGAACTCGAGTGTTTGTGTCTATTTATAGTATTCAGCGTAATGCAGCCCTGTGGCATGACGCGGGTAAGTTTAAACCTGAGCGGTTTTTAGAAAGCCCTAAACCAACAGCTTATATGCCTTTTGGTTTGGGTGAACGTGTCTGTATAGGGCAGCATTTAGCTAGCCTTGAAATTCAACTTATTTTAGCGATGTTATGTAAGCACAGTGATATTGACGTTTTAGAAATGCAAACTATTATTCCAAGAGTTACCATTAGCCTCCAAACCAAACAAGCTGTCATGGCTCGAGTGCGTGTAACCCCTTCAATTAACTAAGCTAATCTCGCATTCTTTAACTTTGACACTACAGCTACATCCATAACACTCAAAAAGACCAGCTTCGTCTTTAATCTTGCGAAATGCCTTGCTTACGCTCGTAAGCACTCAGTAACTCATGCATAACAAACTGCGCAACAGCAACCCCAAAAAGCGCAATAGGGATAAACTCCAAACTCGAGCTGTCAGCTACAAAAGCTATAAAGCCGGGTATAAAAGCGCCCCCTAAACCTGCACCTGTCATTTGAAAGCCAATAGCATTCGGGCTGTGCGCCCGACCTACCATGGCAGGTGTACGTGAAACCGAACTAGGGAACACAGGAGCAAGCGTAAACCCCATTAAGGCAATACCCAGAAAGCTTATACTTGCACTTAGATTAAGAGCAATAAGCCCTGCTGCCAGAACAGAACCCAAAGTACAAAAACGCAATACTTTGGCAACACCAAATTGATCTATAAATAAGGCAAAAGCAATGCGCCCCAACGTCAAAAACGCCCAAAACAAGCTTATCCAAAGACCCGCTAATTTTGGGTCTATGCCTCGCCCATCTACCAGTAAATTATTAGTAAGCTGCCCTGTACTCATCTGCAAGCCCACATGGCAGACAAATAAACCAATGCCTAACCAAACTGCTCTTAAGCGCAAAGTACTTTTAAAACTTACCCGCTGCGCTTTTTGACTAATCTTCTCCTGAGAATTTGTTACGCTCAACTGCCAATCTTTTATAGTAAGCAAAAACAAAACAGCAATAACCGACTGAATAACAGCTATAAGCAAGTAACTTGTCTGCCAATTTCTAGCTAAATTCACCACAATAAACGTAACTAACAAAGGGCCAGCCGTAGCGCCAATACCAAAAATGGCATGCAGCCAATTCATACGACTAGTTGGATAGCGCTCTGCAATAAAGGTATTCATAGCCACATTTATGCCAGAACGACCCAAGCCCAGCAGCACAGAAGCTGCGACAAAAATACTCCAGTGAGGCGTAAAGCTAATGACCAGAAGCGCAAAAACCTCGAGTACCGTAGCTAAAAAACAAACCCAGCCGACACTAAGTATCGATAAGATACGCCCGCTATAAAAACTAAGAATCAGCCCCCCGAACGTACCTGCCAGTAGAACAATGCCAATAGAGTCTAAGCTTTTAGCAAAGCTATCTTGCATGTAAAGCCACGCAACATTCAGTGCGCTACCTTGCAAGCCAATCGCAATAAAGCTTAAAAAAGCAATCCACAGTAAAGAAGGCTTCTGTTGAATTACTAGCTTCTCATTTCCTAAAGCCAAAGCAACATCCTTTAAAAGTTAAAATTAAGTTTCAAGTCAAGCACCCAAAGTATAGAATGACTCGAGCAGGATTATATAGACATTTGAAATTCGGCAGCTATATCTCTGCAAGTGGGTTTCAGCGATGATCAAGAACTTAGGATAGATTTATAGAAATTCTGTCATACTTACAACGCGACGCTCGAGTCTTGCTTGTTCTGCTGCAAAAACCATGAGGTGGCTTTCTAAGGCTTCGTTGGGTCCTGTGCGTAATTTTGTTTGATCGTTTGTGCTTATAGCTTCTACAAAACTAGCTATGAGTCCGTGATCACCGCCACCGTGACCTTCGGTTATGGCATCTTTGGCACTGTCTATGGTTCTTTCTTCTCCTGTTAAGAAGTCCATGATTTTTAGGTATCTGCCGTCTCCTTGTATTTCGCCGTGGGTTCCGAATAAGCCTGTGAGTCTTTGGCGTTCTTTAGTGAAGGCGGTCATGGTGAAGGAGGCTGTTTTGCCACTTTGGAATTGCATGTTTACAACTTGGTGGTCTACCACATCATTATCGCATTCGTAAACGCAGCGTCCATAGGGGCCGGTTTCTAGGGCTGCGGTTATGGTTTCTAAAGTGGGGTTTAAGCTTAATATGCTCACTGGGTGGCCTAAGTCGCCTTTTTCAAGGCGGTCTAAGTATATTTTTTTGGCTGAGTAAGGGCAGTTTGGCTCGTGGGCGCAATCAAAGCATCTTCTTGCTTCACCTGCTTCAGTGGGTTTCTTTTCTTTTTTAAAGTGTGCCAAATTGCCAAAGGATGAAACCATTTCGCAGGGTTCATTCATGATATAGCGAAGCCAATCAAGATCATGGCAGGCTTTTGCTAAAAGCATAAAGCTCGAGTTTTCGGTATTACCCCAGTTACCTCTTACAAATGAGTGTGCTTGATGCCAGAATCCTAGCGGCTCGAGTCTTTGTATTGAGATGAGTTCGCCGATGCTGTTTTGGTCTAGCAGGGCTTTGAGGGTTTGGGTGTAGGGGGTGTAGCGTAGTACGTGCCCGACGGCCATCATGACCTTGTTTTCTTTGCTTGCATTGGCTATGGCTATGCACTCTTGGGCGCTGGGTGCCATGGGTTTTTCTAGTAATATGTGGTAGCCAAGGGCTGCAAAGGCAAGAGCGGGTTCGGTGTGCATGCGGTCTTGGGTGGTTATGATCACAGCGTCTGCAAGTTTTTCTTTTTTGGCTATGTCTTGCCAGTCTTCAAAACACTGATTTTCAGTTAAGGCGTATTTTTTTGCGAAGGCTTCGCGGGCGTCTTGTCTGGGTTCGGCAACACCTACTACTTTTGCTAAGTCTGGATTAGCGTGGGCGTAAGAGGCATATACATTTCCGCGATTACCTGCACCTATAACAAGGAATGTGGCAAGTTTAGTCATTCTTTACCTTTCTTTGAATGCTTATGATTAAGTTTATAGAATACTATCTTAACGCTCTTATGGCTTGTGAGTAAGGTTTTAAATTAACTAAGCTCACGTCTATTCTTGCGGCTTAGCTGAGCGCAAGGTATACTTTCGCTCATAATCGCTCAAAAAATAGAGTTAAAGGTGATGCCTAGTCATGAATAAACGTCAACAACAAATACTCAAGCTCATTTCTGGGCAGCAACTAGTGAGTGTCGAAACACTCTTAGATGAAACAAGTGCTTCACCTGCAACCATTAGGCGAGACTTAAATATGCTCGAGAGTTCAGGGCGTATTGAGCGTTTTCATGGGGGGGCTCGTTTAAGTCGCAAGAATCAATTTGAATTGTCTTTTGAGCGTCGTGCTCAGTTAAAGGTCAAGCAAAAGCAGCATTTAGCGAGCATTGCAGCAACGTTTATTCAGTCAGGTAATACTATTATTTTGGGGGCAGGTACCACAACGCTTTATATTGCTAGGGAGTTAGCTAAGCAAAAAAAGCAGGTTAGTATCGTTACAAATAATCTTTTTATTGCGCAAGAAGGCTCTAATTATCCCAGTCTTAAACTTAATTTGCTGGGGGGTAATCTTGATTATGCCAATATGGAGAGCATTGGCCCGACTGCTTTAGAGAATCTGCAAAAGCATGTTATTGATAAAGCGTTTATTGGTATTAATGGCCTGACAGCGAAGCATGGTGGCAGCTCTATATATGAGCAAAATGCTTTTTTGTATCGCTCCATGGCAGATATTGCTAATGAAGTTTTTATTGTTGCTGATAGCAGTAAATTTAAAACTAAAGCCAGTTATATTGCGGTGCCTAGTCATCAAATTACGCATCTCATTACTGACTCTCAGGCAGATAAAAAAGAGATCTTGGCCTTTAGAGCACAAGGAAGTCAGGTGCATGGTTTATGAAAGCTCAGCAATCTGAAGGCTGTTTTATTGCCATTGATAGTGGAGGCACTAATACTCGAGGGTGGGTGTGCAATGAAGCTGGTAACAGCTTAAAGCGTCACTTAAGCTCAGGTGCAAACCCAAAAGATATTGGTTGGGATAAAGCTTTTGCTATTTTTAAGCACTGCATACTTGACTTGCTAGAGGGTGATTTAAGCAAACTCGAGCGGCTTTGCATTACGGCTGCGGGTATTGGTGATGTAACTAAAGCTTCGCCTTCTTTTTGGGGGGAAAACTTGGGTATAGAGCCGAGTAAAATCATTATTATTGGTGATGCCTACGCTGCGCATTTGGGTGCATTTGCTGGTCAAGATGGCGTCATGGTGGTTGCAGGTACAGGTACGGCTTTAGTAGGGCGTAAAGGACAAGAGGCAATTCGTTTGGGGGGTTGGGGGCATATTCTTGGTGATCAGGGTAGTGGTTACGCTATTGGCTTGGCAGGCATTAGAGAAGCAGTCATGGCGAGTGATCTTGGGCAAAAAAGTGCCTTGCTACAGGCTGTAAAAGAGACTTACAACATTTCAAGCATTCAGCAACTCTTAGAGCATATTCATGCCTCCGCTAAAGCCGAAGTGGCAAAATTTGCTAAAGATGTGCTTAATTTAGCTGAGCAAGGTGACACCAAAAGTCAAAGCATTATCAAAGAGCAAGTCGCTGTGTTTCCGGCTTTCTTTAAGCGCTTTGCAGAGCTAGGCTACGCCACTAAGCTTAGTTACATAGGGGGCCTTTTTGAACACCCTTATTACCTGCAAGCCTTCACAGAGGTAGTGAAAAAAAAACAGCTCGAGCTGCATGCACCAAAACTCACAGCCTTAGAGGCTGCCATGCAAATTGCGCTTGGTAAGATGCAAGCGTTTAACGCCTCAGGCGCTTCATGAAGCCAATTGAGATTGTAGCCCTTGATTGATTCTTGAGCACACGTTATAGTAACGCTCAAATTCGCTCAAGAATTGCGTTTTAGCTAAGACCTCTACAGCTTGGCAAGCTTCACCCTAACTATTTCGACCCAAGCAACACCAAAACGCAAAGAGGTGAAAGGAGTAGCACAGCACATTACAAGCACTCGAGTTCTTAATTCATAAAACTCAATTCATTTTTTAAGGAGATCTTAAATGATTAAAAAACCTTTGACCCGTCGTCAATTCATGAAGCTTGCTGCTGCTGCTGGTGCAGGTGCTAGCCTTGCGCCGCACTTAAGCTTTGCTCAAACAGGCATTCAAGTTGCTGAGGGTGCTGCTAACCCTTTGGGTATGGCTGCTAATGTACAAGGTGAAGGTGTATTTTTTAGTGGTGGCTTTGGTCATGACTATATTCAATATGCTGCTGATATTTTTGCTGAGATTCATCCTGGTAGTACTATGTCTGTTGAAGGCATTCAGCGTGTGGGTGAAAGACTTCGCCCAAGAATCATTGCTGGTAATCCGCCAGATGTTATTGATAACAGTGGTGCGGGTAACTTAGATACAGCTGCGCTTGTTGCTGAAGGCGAGCTTATGGATCTTGCCCCGCTTATGAATGCACCTGCCCTAGACACACCAGGCAAAACCTTTGCAGAAACCCTTTTCCCAGGGTCTCAAGCAAGTGGTGTCTTTGATGGCGTTCAACGCTATGTCAATATTGCTTTTACTGTTTTCGGCACGTGGTACAGTCAATCCCTATTCGGAGAAAAAGGTTGGCAATACCCTACAACTTGGGCAGGCATGATGGATTTATGTGAAACTATTGCCTCTTCAGGCATAGCGCCTTGGACTTATCAGGGTAAGTTTCCACAATATATGATTTTTGGTCTTTTAGAACCCCTAGCAGAGAAACTAGGCGGCATAGACGTCTGGAAAGCTGTTGATAACCTAGAAGATGGCGCTTGGGGTCACCCAGCTATGATAGCAGCCCTTAATAACATGAAAGCCCTTCATGATAATGGCTTTATTATGGAAGGTACCGAAGGTCTTACGCATACTGAGTCACAAGCTGAGTGGTTACAAAACAAAGCTGCCTTTATTCCTTGTGGAACATGGTTAGAAAACGAAATGCGCAGCGTTACTCCAGATGGTTTTGATATGGTGATCGCTCCTGTACCTGCCCAAGATGAGTCAACCTTTAGCTGGATTGATGCTAGCTCAGGTGAACCTTTTATGGTTTTCGCCAATGCTAAAAATCCTGTTGCAGGCATGGAATTCTTGCGTTGCCAGCTTTCGAAAGCAAGCGCTGCTTGGTTTGCACAAAATGTTGGCTCAATTATGCCCGTTGCTGGTGGTGCTGAAGGCGTTGAGCTTAGCTCAGCGATGACCTCCGCCTTAGCTGCTGTTGATAATGCTGGTGATAAAATCTTAGAGCGCCCCTCATTTAGCACTTGGTACTCAGATATCAACGAAGAAGCTAAAAACAGCATGGGCGCACTACTAACAGGCCGCATTGACGCAGAAGAGTTTGTTGAACGCGTTCAAGAGGTTGCTGACGAAGTTAAACAAGACGAAGATATTCCTAAATACACTCGAGCTTAACTAGTTTTTTAGCAAAACGAGAGGCACAAAGAAAGCCTTGTGCCTCTCGTTTTTGTTTATAGGAGCTAACATGCACCGTCATAAATATTGGCTTATCCTTCCTTTTCTTGCTCCCGCACTGCTGCTTTACGGCACCTTTGTGCTTTACCCGTATAGCAGAGCTATGTATATTGCCTTTACCAAATGGCGTGGCTTGCGCAGAGCACCTGAATTTGTTGGCTTTGAGAACTTTAGAAGACTCTTTCGTGATGACCACTTTTGGAACGCACTCGCCAATAACGGTATTTACATGATAGTTTTACCTGTCTTTACCTTAGGCTTAGCCTTGTTTTTAGCGTTCATGATTACAAGAAAGGTTCGTTTTAGTAATTTTTACCGAATTACTTTTTTCTTTCCTCAAGTCATGTCTGTTGTTGCCATTGGTATTTTATGGAGCTTTGTTTATCATCCTAGTATCGGTATTTTAAATTATGTTTTAAAAGCTGGCGGGGTTTCTAGTCCACCTATATGGTTAGGTGACCCAACCACAGCCCTAGGTGCAATAGCAGCCGTAACCATTTGGCAAGCAGCTGGCTTTTACATGGTTCTCTTTATGGCTGGTATGCAGTCCATACCTGAATCTTATTACGAAGCGGCTGCCCTTGACGGCGCAACAAGAAACGATATCTTTTTTAGAATTACGCTTCCTTTACTTTGGGAAACCCTTCGCTCTGCGCTTGTCTTTATAGCGATTGGCGCTTCAAACATGTTTGGTATTACCTTCACCATGACGCAAGGCGGGCCAGACCGATCTACAGATGTACTCGCAACACTTCTCTATGAAGAAGCCTTTACCCACAGCCGTTTTGGCTACTCAACCGCTATTGCAATGATGCTCTTTTTAATTGTTCTTGCCCTTTCACTGGTAACTATGGCGTTAACGCGCAGAGAAACCATAGAGTTTTAGGAGTCATATGGTAAATCAAGAAAGTCGCTTTTCAACCATTAGTACTCAGATTATTCTTATCTTCTGGTCTATCATGGTTGTCTTTCCTATGGTTTGGATGGTTGTAAGCTCATTTAAGACCGATCAAGAACTGTTCTTTAGTCCGTGGGCCCCCCCAGAAGTCTTACAGTGGGATAATTTCGCTCGAGCTTGGAACAATGCTCACATTGGTGATTTTTTCTTTAACACTCTCATTGTGGTTATTCCTGCTTTGCTTATCACGCTAATCGTATCTGCCATGGCAGCTTACGTTATTGCAAGGTATCCGTTTCCGGGTAATCGCTTTTTGTTTTATTTGTTTTTAGCAGGCATGCTCTTCCCTGTTTTTTTAGCACTCATGCCTTTATTTTCACTTGTGAATAGCCTCGGCTTACTTAACACCTTTGCAGGACTCATCATTGTTTATATAGCTTACTCACTGCCTTTTACCATTTTCTTTTTGGTGGGTTTCTTTAAAACCTTGCCTTCCCAACTTCATGAGGCAGCCATTATCGATGGCGCAAATCAATATGATGTTTTCTTTAGAATCATGCTGCCTTTATCGTCACCTGGCCTAATCAGCATGGGAATCTTTAATTTTTTAGGCATGTGGAATCAATTTGTCTTACCCCTTGTACTCATAAGTGACGAAAGTAAATTTGTACTCTCTCAAGGCTTAGCCTTCATGCTTTTTAAGCAGTACTATGAAAATGACTGGAGTGCCCTTTTTGCAGCTGTCACCATCATCATGATTCCAACGCTACTCATTTACGTTATCTTCCAAAAACAAATTCAAAATGGCTTAACCACAGGCGCTCTTAAAGGCTAAATTGCGTACTCTGAAAGGAAACAAAGCTTCATGCAAGATGGCATAAAACAATATTTCAACGTAGCTCAAACCCAACTCAACGACGTACTCGAGTCTCAAATGTCGGTCATGCAAGAGGTGGCGGATCTTTGGGCAAAAGCGATTCAAGAGGATCGTCTTATGTACGCTTTTGGTAGTGGCCACTCAAGGTTTATTGCGGGTGAGCTTTACTTTCGTGCGGGTGGCTTAGCGCCTGTCCTGACAATTGATGATCCTGCTTTAGGTAAAGCTGAGCGGGTTGAGGGTTACGCAGAGACCTTTATGGGTCGCTACGCCATTGAGGCGGGTGACCTGCTAGTAGTCATTTCTAATTCGGGTATTAACGCATTGCCTGTTGAAGTTGCTTTGCTTGGCAAAAAACAGGGTGCTACCGTTATTGCTTTAACAAATTATGAGCAGTCTTTTGAAGCTAAGTCTCGTCATTCTTCGGGCAAAAAGCTTTATGAAGTTGCTGATATTATTTTAGATAACAAGGGCATTGCAGGTGACGCGGCAGTTGATATTCCGGGTAAAGATTGGAAGGTTGCCCCAACCTCTACCTTAGTGAGTGTTGCCATGCTTAACGCCATTGTGGCACAAACGGCTCATAATCTTGCCAATGCCGGCATTACGCCGCCGGTCTTACTGAGTGCAAATGTGCCTGAGGGTGACGCGCATAATCAAGAAATCATTAAGAAATACTGGAGTCGCTTGACAAATTATCCTTTACGTAAAGTAGCGAGCGGTTAGTCAGATGAACGTTTTACTGATTGGCGGTAGTGGTCATGTGGCTTCCCTTATCATCCCAATATTGCAACAAAAACATAGTGTTCGCATTTATGACTTAGTACCACCCAAAGATGAAACACTCGAGTTTCAAATAGCTAGTGTTACTGATTATGAGGGTTTAAGTCGTGCGCTTAAAGGCATGGACGCGCTTATCTATATGGCGATGGGTAGTTTAGATTGGGATGAATGGCCGGGTACAGACTCTGGTTTTGATGCCAATGTCAAAGGGCTTCATTTTGCGTTAAAAGCTGCCGCAAAAGAGGGTATTAAGCAAGCTGTTTATTGTAGCAGCATGTCTGTTTATGCTGATATTCACGCTCGCCATTTTAGCGATGAAGGCTTAACACCTGACGAAACAAACTTGTATGGCTTTACCAAGTATCTGGGTGAAAAAGTCTGTGAAAATGCATGGCGGCGCTGGAACATAAATACCAATGCTCTAAGGCTTTGCTTACCCACTGAAAAGCGTGAATGGCAAGCAAAAATACATAAAGAATTACCTTATTTTGCAACAGCAGATGAAGATGTAGCTAATGCCATGCTTGCTGCTTTAGAATTCAAGGGTGGCTTTCAAGCCTTTATGATTAGTGGTGATTATGAGCAAAAAGGTATGAATATGTCTAAAGCTAAGCAGCTTTTAAATTGGGAGCCTCTCGCAAGACCCTAATGCCTTACTAAAAAGAGCTATGATTATTAAACTTATAAAACCAAGCACTAAGACTCAAGAAAGCACTAGTTGGATTATCTCTAGTTAAAGACAGATGAAAGGAAAAAAATGCCAAGACAAACGTTTAATCATGCAGGCTCGAGTTCTGATGTTCCGCTTTCACCAGCAGTAAGGGCGGGTGACACGGTTTATATTTCTGGGCAAGTACCTACCAATGCTTCAGGTGAGATTGTGGGGAGTAACGTTAGTGAGCAGGCAGAGCAGGTTTTTCAAAACTGTAAAGCTTCTTTGGCATTAGCGGGTGCTAGTTTTGATGATGTTGTTAAGGTGAATGTTTATCTTACCGATGTCAATTATTTTGCAGCTATGAACGAAGTTTATAAAAAGCATTTTCCATCATCCCCTCCTGCTAGAACCACAGTGGGTACACCTTTGGCTAAATTAGGTCTTTTAATTGAAATTGATATGGTTGCTTACGCACCTTTATAAAATCTATGCACATTAATGACTTAGATACACCCGTAGCAGTTGTTGATTTAGATAGAGCTGAGCATAATATAAACAAATTGCAAAGCTATCTTGATAAACACAAGATTACGTCACGACCTCACATAAAAACACATAAACTACCTGTCATGGCTTATAAGCAGCTAGAGGCAGGTGCTACAGGCATTACTTGTCAAAAAATTAGTGAAGCTGCCATAATGGCGGCAGCTGGTATAAAAGACATCTTAATTACCTATAACATTATTGGTAAAGCAAAAATTGAACCGCTCGCGCAACTAGCCAAACAAACTAACTTATCTATTGCTATAGATAATGAGCTTGCCTTAGAAACCATTGCTCAGGCAGCTAAGCAAGCTCAAACGAATATTAAAATTTTAGTTGAGTTTGAATCAGGTAATAACAGAGTTGGCGTGCAAACCCCACAAGCAGCACTCGAGCTTGCTACTAAGATAATGACGCATGAGTACCTTAGCTTTGAGGGTCTCATGACTTACCCTTGTGGTGAGCAGGCTGGTCTTTTTATTGCTGAGGCTAAAGCTGTATTTGCTGCTGCTAATATTCCTATTCATACCGTGTCAGCTGGCGGAACCCCAAAAATGTGGCAAGTTCATGAAGTTGAGGGTGTCACAGAGCTTAGAGCAGGCACTTATATTTATAGTGATAGAGCTATTGTAGGGAGTGGCGCGATGAGTTTAGATGAATGTGCACTGCATGTTCACGCAACCATAGTAAGTCGCCCTACTGAAGATAGAGCTGTCATAGATGCAGGTTCAAAAACCCTTAGTAGTGACTTAATAAGACCCGAATACGGCAAAGGTTACGGGCTGATACTCGAGTATCCTGAAGCAGTTATTTATAAACTAAATGAGGAGCATGGCATTATTGATTTGTCTGCTTGTGTTAAGAAGCCTAAGCTTGGTGAAGTTGTTCGAATTGTGCCTAATCATGTTTGTGTAGTTACTAATTTGCATGATGAGGTGGTGCTGCATCGGGGTGGCATGGTCGAGGCTACATGGCCTATTTGGGCAAGGGGTAAAACCAAATAAATAGGCTCTAGGCGGTAGGTAGTTTTTTGCTCTCTAGCGCTTACTGCTGGCACTCATTGCAAAGGAGATTTAATGGCATTTAAGATTAAAAAGCGTGGCAAAATTACGTATTACTATGAAGGTGATGAGCCTACCCTTTCTTCTATGGTGACTGAAGAGCAAGGTGATGGTGATATTCGCATTCATTTTTCGGGCCTTACAGGTGGCTTTTCAGCGACAAATGTTCTAAAGCTTGACAACGTGACTTACATGGAGCATGCCATTGAGATTCCTTTGGTCTTTAAATGCTGGGAAACATGGTTGCAAGATGCAGGCATTTGTGAGTCTATTGCAGATGTCGACTTTATAGAAATGCATGCCTTTGGTGCTCAACCAAAATCACCCAGTCCTTTATCTGATCCTGCGGGCTACCGCAAAGAACAAGAGCGCTTAAGAGCTGAATATGCTAAAGCCTACCGAACGTTCTTTAAAGAACAGTGTCCTGACAACGGTGTGCCTGCAAGATTCACCGTGCATGTAGTTGACTTTCCAGATGAAGCCGCGTCGTATGAGTTTTACGGCGTGGCACTCTATCAAAAAAGCTTACGGCAAGCTTAAACTATGCAAAAGCTACCCCGAAGCAGACCTGAAGTACAAGGTATACCGTCAGCTGCAATCACTGATTTTACAAACGCCATCATTAAAGAAAAGCTCGAGCTTCATAGTTTTATGCTTGTTCGGCATGGGCATGTGCTGGCTGAAGCTTGGTGGGCACCTTATGATGCGAGTACGGTTCATTTGCTTTACTCGCTTAGTAAAAGCTTTACGGCATTAGCCGTTGGTATTGCTATTGAGGAGGGCTTGCTTTCTCTAGATGATACGGTACTTTCGTTGTTTCCTGAGCAAGCACCTGAGGCACCTAGTGAGCATTTACAAGCCATGCAGGTTCGGCATTTGCTTAGCATGTCAACAGGGCATCATTTAGATACCCTTGATAGGGCTAGACAGTC
>CAZWJZ010000065.1:16694-17463 GCA_964634665.1 uncultured bacterium
AGTCAACTGATTGGGTAAAAGGCTTTTTGGCGTTGCCTCCAGATCAAGCACCAGGAACTATTTTTTGTTACAACAATGGCGCTACCTTTATGCTTTCCGCCATTTTGCATAAGCTCACCAAGGTAAATTTACTTACTTATCTTAAACCTCGTGTACTCGAGCCGCTCGGTATTGAGCAGGCGCACTGGCAAGAGAACCCTGAGGGTATTAAGTTAGGCTTTTCGGGTTTACATATCGCAACTGAATCTATTGCTAAATTTGGTCAGCTTTATTTACAAAAAGGTAACTGGCAAGGTCAGCAGCTTATTTCTGAAGCGTGGGTGCATGAGGCTAGCTCTAAGCATATTCCTACATGGACAGAAGGCGATCTTGATTGGACGCAAGGTTACGGCTTTCAATTCTGGATGTGCCAGCATGGCGCTTACCGTGCAGATGGTGCTTTTGGTCAGTTTTGCGTCATTATGCCTGAGCAAAATGCGGTTCTGGCTGTGACAAGTGGAGTGGATAACATGCAGACAGTTTTAAATGCTGCTTGGGCGCATCTTTTACCTGCCATGACGCCACGCGCTTTAGAACCCGATAGAGATGCCCAAGCGACGCTTAAAGAACAACTCGAAAGCCTTGCTTATACGCCTGTAGAAGGCATGCAAACAACTACCATAGAAGAAAATATTAACGGAAAGAGCTATCAGTTTACAATGCCAAAAGAAAAAGATGCCTTTTTAACGTTTGAAACTTTAAGCTTGCAGCGTTTAAACAATAATCACTG
>CAZWJZ010000066.1:0-17264 GCA_964634665.1 uncultured bacterium
TCTCTACCATGACCTGCATCCAGAACGTAGAGTTGTGGATCTGTAGCTGCTTCATCAAGTAAGGCCAAGTGCTTTTTTGCCTTATCCGTGACGGTTTCTTTTCCCTTCATTCTTTCGACTATCACTACACCTGCCCAGCTATTCGTTTCATCTGCTAAGCGCATACTCCAATAGTTTTCATAGCCATAGGCCAGTTCACCATTACTCAGCCGTTTCATAACGCGCTCTTTTAAAGTTTTAGCTTCTGGTCTTTTGATAAACGTACTATCGCCACTAAACACGGCCACCCCGTTTAGCTCAGCACAACTCGCTGAAACCAATTCCAGTTTTGCTTTGTGCAAGGCTGCTTCATCAAACTTGACATTGCCTAAGCTGTCATAAACGCTTGGAAATCCTCGTCTAAATAAGGGGCTTTTACTTAAACTTACTACCGAGTCTAGATTTCTGCTCGAAGCTAAGGCTAGCGCTAGTTCTAAATAACTATCACATCGTTTATCTATACTTGTGTACACTGATTCGAGGAATTGCTTTATTGTTTTCACACTTCAGTTCTAGCAATTCCTCATCCTTTTCGCTAGCTTTTACTGATAACGAACTCTAAACTCAAGTGCCAAATTCATCCTTTGAAATTTTTCACACTTCCCTCTATTCATAGAGATTTTTACGGAACTTCTCACGCCCGCGAATCTTCAGATGCTAGACTAAACTTGCTTAGGTAATAAAGGTTCAAGAAAGATTATTTCGTCCTTATTATGATTTCAAGCTCCAGACTTAAACAAATAATGATGACACAAAGCCTCAGATTTATTGCTTTATTTATACTTATTCTGAGTTCTAGCTTGAGTCTGGGACAAACCACAACCATTCCTGGCAGTCCACTTTCACTCATTCTCATTGGCAATCAAGGCGGGCGTCATCAGGCTATTTATAACGGCTTGCGTCAGGTTTACCCCAATAGCTCAACGGCTGGCGACAGTGGCGTAACTATTTTCTTTAACGGTACCAGCTATGGCTTCCAAGGAAATGCCACCGGAGGCATCGTAGGCAGTAATCTTTTTACTGTTGCATCTCAAACAGGCTTGCTGGGTAACGGTACAAGTTCGAACCCCTGGTCCGTTGAAACCTTATTAACTGCAGGCAGCACCTTGAGCATCAAACAGACCGCTTATTATGTTAATGGAGATAACTATGTTAGCTTTCGGTGGGATATAAAAAGCACAACAAACTATAGCGGTGTAAGGTTTTTTCATGGGGTAGACACCTATAATAATGCCCAAGACAATGGCTACGGCGCATTTAATACCAGTTGTGGAAGTGTAAGTGTAGGCAGTCCACGAACAGGTACCAATTTTTATCAGGAATACATCCCAATTACCCCGATTAGTGCTTACCGCGAAAATACCTATAGCAGTATCTGGACCAGTATCAAGTCAGGGTCTTTAAACAATACCATCGTCACAAGCTGGCACGACGCGGCTATGGCTCATCAGTGGAATTTCAATCTCGAGGCAAACCTAACAAAAACCATTTTTCAAAAATGGAGCTTTGCACCGAGCCCCTGTGCCACTCCGCCCAACTTCCCAGGCTATTTACCCTTTGATTTTGGCGATGCACCTGACAGCTATGGCACGCTGCATAGTAGTAATGGAGCTGCACATAGTATTCGTCCGACACTTTATATGGGAGCGGTTGGCCCCGATAGTGAGAATGGTACCTTTTCAGACAGCAATGCCTCGGCTGATGACACGAACGGCATAGATGATGAAGATCTCGTCAGTACCTTTCCTGCTCTTATTCAGGGGGCAAATAGCTATACTCTCAATAACTTAAGCGTATTTAATAACACAGGTAGCCCTGCCTACTTGGTTGGCTGGATTGATTTCGACCGCTCAGGCAGTTTCGACAGTGACGAAGCCGCGACTGTTATGGTGGGCTCGAGCGCCAGTAGCCAAACCGTTTCACTGAATTGGTCAAGCCTACCCGGCTTAAACCCCGGCACAAGTTATGCCCGTTTTAGGCTCACCAGCGATACCAGCATAGCCACAGGCACAGCCAGTAGCAGCTTAGCTAAAGGTATAGCCGCCGACGGCGAAGTTGAAGATTATCGACTAACCATTAGTCCAGGAACAAACCTTAGTGTGCTTAAAACCGTAGACACCAGCGAACTTGCCATCATTAATGATGCTGATAACAGCAAAAATGTCAGCCCTGGTGACACCATCTTATTTTCTATAGAGGTCAGCAACCTGGGTCCCCTTAATGCCAGCTCTCTAAGCATCACAGATATTCTTAATCCTGGCTATAGCTATGTTAATGGCAGCATAAGTGGAGCCGATTTTCATAACGATCTTGACCCGGGCGGCACAGGTCTACAGTGGACACTTAGTAGCTTAAACGTCGGTGCCAGTGCTTCACTCAGTTTTCAGGCTGTGGTACAAGAGACGATCGTCTCAGGCAGCTACCAAAATACCGCTACTGTTAGCTCGAGCCTACTTGACCCTGATACCAGCAATAACAGCTCATCTGTTACCCCTGACATTCTTAGAATTGTCAAATATGTCTGCAACGAAAGTCTTCAACTTGACAGCAGTTGTGATGTTGGCAGCCCCAATGCCAGTGACCCCAATGACGACTTTGAGTTTAGCGTCAACGGCAGTCCTGGGGAAACTCTGGTTTACCGCATTGAGTATCAGAACTTTGCCACCGAGGTCTTGAACTTTAATTTTACCGATGATGTTCCTGTCTTTACCGACCTTCTGGAAAACAGCTTTGCTCCTACTGCCGAGGTTTGGGTTCAGTGTCATGCCAATGGCGCAAATACCGACGCCCTTTTAGATTTGGGTCTCGTTACTGCTATCAATGCCAATATCACTGATAGCAGTGTTTGTGATGGCTCTATTTTACCCGGTCAGTCTGGTGCGGTTATCTTTAAGGCCAGAATTAAGTAAGCCTAATGATGATGGTGGCCATGATCGAGCTCGCCTTTGACCATAGGCAGTTTGTCACCCTTAAACATAAGTGCGGCAACAAAGGTTGAGAGCGGCACTGCCAGTACCAAGCCAATTGAGCCTATCAGAGTATGTACCACTTCGGTGGCTACCAAATCAATATTGAGGGCTCGAGCCAGAGAAAAGTCTTTAGACTCAACAGCAAAAACAGTGGCAAAGCTGCACCCGTATAAGCAAGCACCAGAGTATTGACCAGTGAACCCACCTGATCATTGCCCACATTCATCCCTCTTTTGTAAAGCTCTGTTGCTTTTTGCCAGTCAGCGTTACCTAAAGCGTCACGAAAATCAGCAACATCTGTTTTCAGCTCAAACCTTAGGCGCTTGCCTTCTTGCTCTAAACCTGCTGCCCACTCAAACTTGCGGGCTCTGGTAAGTAAAAGCCTTAAATTGTGACGTGCTGTTTTTAAGTCAGCATCAGGTCTAAAGAAAAGCGCAAGTTCATCTCGCGAAACCCAATCTGCACGGCAGGCTAGGTAAATAAGTAAATAACTTGGTTTGGTAAACGTTAGGCTTTGCTCAAGCGCTTCTTTACAAAGCTTAGGGTAAGCAAAAAGCTCGAGCGCTATCATAAATATACAGGGTATCAATAACTAAAGATTTGAATCGTGATGAGCTAAGTGTTTTGTTAGTTCATCTAGGCTAAAGTGATAGCTATAGCTCGTTTTTGCTTGTAGTAATTAAGCTACAGTAAAAAAATTTGACTTGCTTTGCGTTTTTTGGGTTTCCTGTTGAGTTTTTATAATGCGAATTAATCGTTTTTTTATTGCTTTTGTTCTTTGTTTAGTTTTATTGTTAGGCTTATGGTTTGTGATATCAAAACAACAATCACCCATAATACTTAAATCTAGACCCAATATTAATGCAACAAATACCATCTTAATTCTTTATGACGATGCAACACCTCAAAACGAATTAAGGCGCTCACCCCAATTCTATTTAGGTGACTGGCAAAACTTTCCGTATAAAGATGCAGGTATTGTCTACGCCACCCTATTAAAAAATTTGATTGGGCACTTTGAAGGACTCGAGCTAGAAATGAAAGCCATTTCTGACTACGAAGCTAAAGATGCCTTTCAGACGGAACGTACTTTTTATATTGGCTCGAGCCAGAATCAGGCTTTACCTGCTGCTTTTTTAGAGGATGTTTTGGCGCTTGCACCTATAACATGGTTGGGCTTTAACAGTGAACAGCTCAATGCTGAAGCTGCCTTTGATACGTTAGGCATGGCTTACGCTACGCATTATGCTGATTATGATGCGCCCTATATTAGTTTTTCAAATGTGATTTATAAGGGCTTTAGTTTTGAAAAAAATCCTAACCCTATGGATTTAGTGGGCGTTAATCTGAATGACAGTTTAGCCCCAATCGTGCATGCTTGGGCGTACACGCCTCAGGGGGAAAGCAGCCCTTATGCAGTGCAAAAAGAAGCTTTTTGGTTTATTGCAGATATTCCTTTTACTTATCTTCATGAGCAAGATAGATACTTAGTCTTTGCTGACCTGCTAAGTGACATGTTAGCTGTTAAAGAAAGTTGCGCACCTAAAGCCCTGTTACGCATAGAAGATATAAGACCTACTGACCCTATTGCTGATTTAAGTCGTGTTTTTGATGTACTCATTGAAGAAGAAGTCTATTTCTCAATGGCCACTATCCCCTTTTATGCTAATGAAAACACAGGTGAGTACATTAGCTGGGCAGAAAAACCCAAAACACTCGAGCTTTTACAAACGATGCAGTCTTCGGGTTGGGGTTTTGTGTTTCAGCATGGTACGACGCATCATACGCCCGGCATGCTTAATCCTGTGGGTATTTCGGGTGCAGATTGGGAATTTTGGGATGCTAATACCTTTTCGGCTTTAAAGGATATGAGCCCTCAGGATGCGCTTGACCGTGTACTTACGGGTAAACAAGCCCTTTTTGATAATGGGTTAAATCCTATTGGGTTTATAACACCTCATTACGCTGCACCTAATGCTTTTTTGAGTCGCTTTTCAGAAGCCTATCAGGTCTTTTTTGAGCGTCGATTTGCAGCTTCAGGGCTGTTACGAGCAAGTCAATTTTTTCCTTACCCTAGTTTTGACTCTTATGGTGTGTTTATGCTGCCAGAAAACACTAATTATCTTTCAGAAAGCAATACCTTTGACAGGATGTTCGAAACTGCAAAAGCTAATCGTGTTTTATCTTGCCCGTGGTTAGGCGTGTTTATGCATCCTTATCTTTTTAGCCCCCATTACCAAGGTAGTGACAAACACGACCCAGAAGAATTAAGAGCTTTTATAAGAAACACTCGAGCTTTGGGCTATGAGTTTGTGCGACCTACTGAGGTTAATCGTTCTGTCTTTTCGAAACTTAAGTAAGACCTTTAATGGCTTCTTTATTTATCCAAGCTGCATCTCATTTAACCCAGATACAGCTTGAATTCACTCTTTGAAAGTGTTCTGGGCGATTTTATTTAACCTGAATCAGTAACTTTACCCAAACTTACAGTGACGCTTGTTTAGCTTTCTCTTGATCAACCAAAACACGGCGTAAAATTTTGCCAGAAGCTGACTTAGGAATTTGCTCTACAAACTCGAGTAATCTTATTTTTTTGTAGGGTGCTACTCGCTCTGCCACGTAGGCTTTTATATCTTCTTCTGTTATTTCTGCTTTTTTCACCACAAAGGCTTTGGGTAGTTCACCTGCTTCTTCGTCTGGCACACCTATGACAGCTACATCGGCTATGTTTGGGTTGCTGAGGAGTACTGCTTCGAGTTCTGCTGGGGCAACTTGTAAGCCTTTGTATTTTATGAGTTCTTTTACGCGGTCAATGACTGCAAAGTAGCCTTTTTCATCCACAGTTGCAATGTCGCCTGTGTGTAGCCAGCCTTCTTTATCAATGGTGTTGGCTGTTGCAACTGGGTTATTTAGGTAACCCACCATTCTTTGGGGTCCACGAATCCAAAGTTCACCTGCTTCACCAACACCAACATCTTCACCTGTTACAAAATCAACCAAGCGACACTCCGTATTGGGTAGTGCAGGGCCAACCAAGGCAGCGTCCATATCTTCTCGTCTATCAGGGTTAGCATGACTCACAGGGCTAAGTTCTGTCATGCCGTAACCTTGACCTACGTTGCAATTCACTCTGTCTGCGCAGGCCTTAGCAACATCGCCACCTAAAGGTGCAGCGCCGGAAAAAATGGTTCTTAGGGCTGACAAATCATACTTATCTACCAATGGGTGCTTAGCTAATGCCAGCACAATGGGGGGTACTAAGTTTGCATAAGTAATTTTGTAATCTTGCATAGCGCCTAAGAATTGCTCAAGATCAAAGCGTGGTAGCACAACAACACTTGCACCTACATAAAGCGCATAGTGCATAATCACAACCATGCCGTAAATATGATAAAACGGCAGCAAACCTAAAAGAACATCATCTTGGGTCATTGGGTGCGGACCAACATCTTGACTTTCTTTAGTCTGCAAAATATTTGCCACCAAATTGTAATGGGTCAACATAACGCCTTTAGGTAAACCTGTCGTACCACTCGAGTAGGGCAATACCACAAGGTCTTCTTTTGCATTTATGCTTACTTCAGGCACAATGCCGTTACTGTTTAGTAGCGATGCAAATGGGGTTGCGCCTTCTGCTTCACCAAAGACAAATATTTCTTTTATGCTCTTACCCTCTGCTGCTTTTTGTGCGTTCTCTAAAAACATAGGCACTGTAACTAAGTAGCTTGCGCCTGCATCTTTGAGTTGATGAGATAGTTCATGGTGTGTGTAAAGCGGGTTGGTTGTGGTAACTATGCCACCTAGTTTGGCAACCGCTAAAAAGGCAATGGCGTATTCGGGCACGTTGGGGCTGTAAATCGCAAAAACATCGCCTTTTTTGAAGCCTCGTTGTGACAGACTGGCTGCAACTAACTGAACAGCTCGAGCTAACTCTTTGTAGCTTATGCTGCGTCCGCTGGTGCCATCTATTAGCGCGGTTTTGTCTCCGAGTTGGTTAGCTTTTTGAAGCACAAAGTCAGTGAGTGATAGTTCTGGAATAACAACATCAGAAAAAGGGCTTTTATAAATCATCCGTGGCTCCTAAAAAGAAAATACTCAAATTCAGTCAGAAATTGGGTTTTTAAATTATTTTTTTCTTGACTTTGAATATAGCATATATATAGCCTTTTAAGGTTTAGAGATTAAAGCTGCTAAAGCTTTGTGTAAGGCAGGTCAATTCTAAAAACCCCCCTATAGTCGTTTATTCTTAGCCTGCTACAGCTAGCATTTTAGCTGGGTGATTAAGGGTTCATTTTAAGGCTTTGTGAAAGCTCTGTTTGTCTATTATTTTGCAAGCTTAAGATAGTCACGCTGCAGAACTATTAGCAGCATGTTTTGTACCGAAAACTAGGCATAATTAACTACACAACATCCTTTTCTTTGTATTTTCAGCCATAATGAGTAAGTGCAAAGTCTTTCAGAACTTGTAAATCTACTTAATTTAGAACAATTTGAAGATAATCTTTTTCGCGGTCAGAGTTATAAGACCGCTTGGGGACGTGTTTTTGGCGGGCAAGTTCTGGCTCAGTCTTTACATGCTGCTACCAGAACAGTGCCAGCTGACCGTAAAGCGCACTCTATTCATGCTTATTTTATTTTACCGGGTGATATTAACTTACCTATTATTTATGATGTTGAGCGCATTCGAGATGGCGGTAGTTTTACCACAAGGCGTGTGGTTGCAATTCAAAAGGGTCGTCCTATTTTTAATATGGCAGCCTCCTTTCAATTAGAGCAGGAGGGTTTATCTCATCAGATACCTATGCCTAAAGTAGCTGAACCTGAGTCTTTAGCTACAGATGTCGAAGTTTTAGAAGGTCTTGCTGAAGTGCCAAGACTTTTAAAGGCTGCTCTGGTTCCTAGACCCATTGAATTTAGACCTGTGGAGTCGTTTGAAGAGATGTATTTTAGTGGCAATTCTTTTCGTCATGTTTGGATGAAAGCAAAAGATGTTTTACCTAATGACAGTTCACTTCATCAGCAAATTATGGCCTACACCTCAGATTATAATTTACTAAGCACTGCTCTTTTGCCACATACTAAACGCGTTACTGACGAATCTATTCAGCTTGCCAGTATTGATCATGCTATGTGGTTTCATCGTGACTTTAGAATGGATGAATGGCTTCTTTACGCGCTTGACAGCCCAAGCAGTTCTAACACTCGAGGGTTTACTAGGGGTAGCTTTTTTAAGCAGGATGGCACTTTGGTCGCGTCTGTTGTGCAAGAAGGCCTTATGAGAGTAAGGCAAGACAAGTAAAAAGTCGCTCATTAAGAGCGGCTCATAAAATCATGGTTAATAGTTTAGGCTAATTCTAAATCAAGCGCCCAGTCAGCTGGCTTATCTGCTAAACCAAAGCGCCACGCAACGGCTTGAACTATTCGTTCGCTTGCTTTGCCATCACCGTAAGGGTTTGGTTTTTTACCCATTTCTTCAATTTCTGAAGGCGTGCCAAGCAAGCCTAATAAAACTTCCTTAACCGTTTTTGCTTCGTTACCTGCTAACTTAATAGCACCCACCTGAACACCTTCAGGTCTTTCTGTTACGTTTCTTAAAACAACCACAGGTTTACCTAAAGAAGTTCCTTCTTCTTGAATGCCACCCGAATCGGTAATTATGAGCTCAGAGTGTTTTTGCATAGCGAGTGAACTTAAAAAATCAAGGGGTTCAACCAGCTTTATGTTAGCAACATCTTGCATGGCAGGGTAAACCGCTTCGCGAACGGCTGGGTTTAAATGCACTGGGTAAACAATGGTGTAGCTAGGGTAGGCATTAGCAACATCAGCAATAGCTCGAGCTATTTCAGGCATAAAGGGCAGGTTTTCACGGCGGTGCATGGTCATGTAAATGAGTTTTTCAGTCGGGTAGCCTTCGGGGAGTTTGGCATGCTCTAGCTGATAATGCACGGCGTCTACGGCGGTGTTTCCCGTTATGATCATTTTTTCTTCTGATTTACCTTCATTGAGAAGGTTTTGTTTTGACCATGCGGTGGGCGGCAAATCAACATCGGTTAAGACATCTGTTAAGCGCCTGTTTGCTTCTTCTGGAAAGGGTTGTTGCATGTCAAAGCTGCGTAAGCCTGCTTCTACATGGCCTACGGGTATGCCTTCAAAAAAAGCAGCTAGGGCAACAGCAAAGGTAGTAAGGGTATCACCGTGGACTAGTACATAGTCGACTTTTAATTCTTTTAGTTTTGCTGCGGCGGCAGGCACCATTCTGCCCATAAGTTCAGGTAGCGTTTGTCTTGCTTTCATCAAATCAAGGTCAGCATCGGGCGATAATTTAAATAACTCGAGCATTTGGTCGAGTTGTTCTCTATGTTGACCTGTCACTAGCGTTACAGGGGTTACCCCTTTTTGTTTTTGTAATGCATAGATAACAGGGGCCATTTTGCTTGCTTCGGGTCGAGTACCAAAAGCTACGCATATTCGTTTAGTCATGGTTTAACCACCTGTTGTTTTAAGTTGCTCTCGCCTTACTTCGATAAGTCGAAGTAGACACACCATAGTAATCGACAATACAGTTGTCACAACGGTAATATTCAACAACAGGGGTGGTGTGTTTGATAAAAGCATACCTAGAGTGCCTAAAGCCAGCGCTGCACACCAAAGGCTAATGACCGTAAATTGTTTAGATCCACTTTTAATTCTGATGAGGTCATGCAAGTGGTCATTTGAAGCTTCAGTTGGGCTAATACCATTCTTGAGTCTTCTTAGTGTTACTTGTGTAATGTTGAGAACAGGTAAAGCTAATATAAGGATTGGTGCAGCTATAGTAACGGCGGCACTTACTTTAAGGGCACCTAATACACTCACGGCTGCTAAAACATAGCCGAGCATGTACGCACCTGAATCACCCATAATGATTTTTGCAGGTGTGAAGTTGTGTCTTAGAAAACCAAGTGATGCACCTGCTAGAGTGGTGAGTAGCAATATGGCTACTCCGCGATCAGGAAACTGCACGGCAACTGCAAGTAAACTAAAGCTTGATATAACAGCGATACCTGAAGATAAACCGTCTAAGCCATCAATAAAGTTAAAAGCGTTTGTAAAGCCAACAATCCAGAGTAAGGTAATAACAATAGTGGCAGTCTGATCAAAAAAGACAAAGCCTGTACCAAAATAATTGGTTATAAAACTCACCTTTACACCGTTTACAACCAATATGCCTGCAGCGACAAATTGTGATGCTAAGCGCATGTGGGCTGGCACTTCCCAAACATCATCTATAAAGCCAACTAGGGTCATGAGTGCTGCGCCTACTGTTATGGCTAAAAGCTCAACACGGTAGCTTTCTACAATAGCGGGATACAAGGCTGTTGCTGTCATAAGTGCAAGCAAAAAGCCCATAAAGATACCAATACCGCCAATATTAGGAATAGCGCCATTATGCACACGGCGACCGCCACCCTGTTGAACAGCATTAATCTTTAAAGCAAAATCTCTAATTTTAGGTACAAACCAAGCAACTAAGAAAAACGCTGCAATAAAGGCTGTAGCCATGGCCGGAAAGTAAGTAATGAAGGTTTCCCTCATATCGCGCTCATTCTTACCCTTTGATATGTGGCAGGCATGAGAAATCTAAGGGAGTACATTTAACGCGTTCCATAAATTCGGTCTCCGGCGTCACCTAGTCCGGGGACAATATAGCCAGATTCATTAAGATGACTGTCTAAGGCAGCTAGCACAATAGGAACTGCAGGATGTTTTTCTTGAACAGCTTTAACACCTTCAGGCGCACCCAAAATGCACATGAGCTTCATGCTAGTAATACCCAAATCACTCAAAATATCTAGAGCAGCATTTGCACTGCCCCCTGTCGCTAACATGGGGTCAAGTACAAAAACATTTCTTTCAGCTATATCTGTGGGTAATTTTTTAAAATATTCAACTGGTTTTAGGGTTTCATGGTCACGGTACATCCCTAAATGCCCGACTCTTGCGCTAGGCACCAGATTCAAAATGCCATCAGCCATAATTAAACCAGCACGCAAAATAGCAACTAAGGCTAATTTTTTACCGGCAAGACGATTCACTGTTGCTGTGGTTAAAGGGGTTTCCACTTCGGTAGGCTCGAGTGCTAAGTCTCGCATGGCTTCAAAAGCCATTAACATGGAAATTTCTGTGCATAAGGCTCTGAAGTCTCTGACATTAGTATTTTTGTCTCGTAATAGCGTTAGCTTATGTTGAATTAAGGGGTGATCCATAACAGTTACGTTAGGAAAGTTTTTCATGCTTATAAAGTTACCATGCTCGTTAGTAATTCGTGCAAGGGATAAAGTGTTAATTACTTCACACTCAAAATCGTGGGGTTTATGAGCTGCGAAGTCTTTTACATTGTTTTAGTATGGTTTTTGAGTATAGTGTAGCAAGATACACATACTACACACTCAAAACAGAGGTTAGCTATACATTATGATGACTTCAAATACCCGATTTAGCGATGTCGTTCTTCAAGATAAAAACCTATCTATGAACGCAAAAGGCGTTTTTGCCAGCATTAGCTTTTTAGGCAACGGTTGCACCCTAGATCGTTTAAGCCAAATAACAAAAGACAGCAGTCATACTATTTTGCGCGCACTCAAAGAACTCGAGCAGGCTGGTTATATCTTGTTTGAAAGAACCAGTGTACGCATTAAATCAGCAGCTTATTTTGGTAGTAGTAACTAACAGTCTTGCTTAAGTTACATTTTCAAATCAAGTTGAATCAGATAAGTATCGACAGAACTAATAAGCTTCAAAGAAATATTAGGCTTAAGTCAGCTTTATAGGCGCTTTTAGCTTAAGCAGACTAACCCTAACGTGACGTTTGTCTCTACAGCCAAAAGCAGCTTAATTTGATAAGCTCCAAGAAACCAGTAGTACGCAGGAGATTTATGATGAAAAGAAAAAATAATTTAGCTTGGCACGTCCGTTTAGCCATGATTATCCTTTTAGCTATAGGGGCATGGTTAGTTTTGGCCTCTCTTGCACTTAACTACGGTAGCAGCGGTGCAGCCTTAAGTAACACCATTATGGGTTTACTTCTTATCACCTTAGCTTTAGTAGGCATGCGCTCACCCCTAGATGCCAGCCCTATTTGTTACGTTATTGGCCTGATAGGTTTGTGGGTAGCCATTTCCCCTTTTATACTAGGCTACAACAGTCAAATCTTAGTTATGGCTAATAACCTTTGGATAGGCCTTGTAACCCTTCTCCTATCTGCCTTCTCAATAGGTGAAGCACAAGGCTTAGAGCAACCCCTCGAAAGCCACTAAGCAACCACAATCATCTTAATAGAGCGCTCAAAAAGCGCTCTATTTTTTTATGGCAACTCGAGCCGTAACCCGTCATAAGCATAACTAGCATTTTGCAATGGCAGCCTAACATCAACACCATGCCCTAAGTGCGTAAAAACCACTTTTTTAGGCTTTAAGTCTTCAACTAAAGCAAGCGCTTCAACAACATCATAAACACTTCGTTTTTCATAAGCAGCTTCTTCTTTATAAAAACTTGTTCCCAAAACCAGCAAATCTAAGTCTCGCCAAACTGCTAAATCTGTCAAGCCAATACTGTCACTCAAATAAGCCCATGAGCCTCTAACCGAGTCAAAACGAAAACCATAAGAAAAGCCATTGAAACCATGAGGAACCTTATGAGCTAAAACAACGCAGCTATGCTCAGCAGAAGCAAACAGTTTGTGTTCAAGCTCGAGTATCTTTATCGGAAAGCGCTTTTCGTAGTTAGCACGCGTTAAATAAGCAAAGCGTTCTTTGAGTTGTGGTATCACTTCTTCTGGTGTAAAGACTGGAATTGATTTTCCTGTCCAGCGACCCATATCAGCAGCGTCACCAAGACCTAAAATATGATCATTATGCGCATGAGAAATAAAAATTTTATCTATACTCTGAAATCCCTCGCGGGTCATTTGTAAGCGTAACTCAGGACTTGCGTCAATAAGTACACGCTCACCCTCTGCTTGCAACACAACTGAAGGTCGTGTTCTAGCATTCAGGCCTGAAACTCGAGCTTCTTGACAAACTTCACAGGTGCACCACCAGCGCGGTACTCCTTGTGAATCTCCTGAACCTAGAAAAACTAATTGAGACATATAGTCAATGCTATCATGCCTCAATTTTCGTTAGGTTTACCTTTAAATAAGGGTTAAATCTCTGTTACTTACAGATGTTACAAAGCCATGCTGCATAGCTCTGCGCTTTGCAAATGCTTTAAGCATTGGGGAATCAGCATAATCAAGGGCATAAATAGGTATATCCATTTTCTTGAGTTCGTCTGCAATGACTGCTGTCCAGTTAAGCTCATTAACCGTTAAAGGCGTATACTCATCATTTTCGGTCCAGCGAGTTGAAAAGGCTTCAAAGACAACAGCATCCACCAAATAAGAGAGTTCTTTCATTAAGCTAAACCCTCGATTAGCAACAAGAGGGCCTTGTTTAACTATCGTTCTTAAATTGGTAACCATTTCAACCATCCATCTTCGGTCTTCAGGGTACAAATCAATCACATCTAGGGTATCTAAGAAAAACCCTGTAAAGCCTTTTTGTAAGTAACTCTTAGCTTGAATACAAACATGCTGACGCCAACCAACAGAGCTCAATTTTACGTATTTGGTTTGCCAGTTTGTATTGCGTTTTGATCTGTGCCACTCAGCAGGCGGGCCAGCATCTTCACCTAAACTAATATAAGCAATAGGTTCAACCCCGCGCATTTTAAGCCATGCCAAATCATCTGAGGTGTAGTGAGACGGTTGTAAAACAACTCGCCTATAAGAGGCCAAAGCACTGAGCTTACCAAAGCCATAATAAAAGGCAATAGGACGTTTTAACTTTAAGCTATCTTGATTATTATGCGATGATATGGAAACCATATTCCTCCACGTGTTGAACTTGAATAAACAAAACAATAATGAGTGCTAATGCAAGCACAATTAAAATCCAGATAATAGGCAAATTTAAAATTGCTAAAACCCCAGCAGCTACAAACAATAAACTGGGTAAAAAAACGTTGTTAAGCCCGAAAAGCATTAAGGCTAAAGTCATGCAGACACCAAATAACAAGAAGTGACTACTAAAAAACCCTAGCTCTGGTAATAAAAATTGCAGAGCTAGTAACGAAGAAAAAACCAAACTCAAGAGACCAAACCTAACGAGTACTTTTGCTGACCCTAAACTGCTACGACCAAACTCCTCAGATGATCTTGTTAGCCACATATCTTCCGCTAAAGTGTTTTTTAAGCCCAAGGCAAGCCACTCTGCTAAAAATAAAAATAAAATGAGCAAAGCACCCGCAATAAACAAGTTATAACTAAACATTTGAATAAGTTTTATTAACAGCAAACCAAGCCCAGACCCGTAACCAATATAAACAGACAAGGTCGCTAAATCTTCTGTCATCCAGCTCAAATGCTCTCGCTTAACCGGCCTAAATTCCCTAGCGAAGAAAATGACTGCCAGTAACGCCAAAGCAAAAATAATTAGCAAAAGTGGAACCTTAAAAAAAGCAAGAATAGCAACAAAGCTAAACAGTAATGCAGACACCCAGTACTTATCTTCCACAAATAAATCTTCAAGCCATAAACAAGCTGTCACTGACCACCATAAAAGCGAGGTTGCAGTATCTGCCAAAGGTGGTAAAGAAGTAAAAAAGTTGCTTAGTAAAAACCCAATACCAAATAAGCCCACAAACAAAACCGTTGTAAAAACAGAGCTCTTATCTTCTTTTTTCAAGCTAAACAACGTTTTATTAATAAGATAACTTGAAGCAATAGACCAAGTGATAAGCCAAAGGGTGACTAACCAATGAGGCATCACCGTTGTTTGCTGCAAAGCAATCGTACCCAAAATAGCCGTCACAATCATCAACTGACGCACACCCAAACGAGGCATAGCCAGCAACGGTCTACGCTTCAAATCAGGCTTTCTAGGCGTCATGTGAAACAACTGCCGAGCCAAAGCAAAAGTCGAAGGCAGCGCAAACTCGAGCTGCACACGTTCATTATCAAAGCCTAAAGCCTCAAGGTGGGCTGCTAACTCAAAAGGATCAACCGCTTCTTTACTCACTTCAAAAAGTTCACGAGAAAGCCCACCCAAAAGATCTTGACGACGACGCTCAGTTCCAAACCATTCATTAACACGGTAACTCGAGCTTGGTTTTTTGTATTTTCCTGCCGCGCTCATCGATTTTCTTCATCTCTAAGCAAAATGGGTTGCTCATCTTCATCATGATGCGTGATAAGCAAAACAGGATCATCAAAATCGTAGATAATAGGTGAAACTACATCGTGATAAACACGGTTATAAGCAGTAATGACTTTATCTAAAGTAAAGTAACTCAGCGCTCTACGCCTAGCATGTGCCCCCAATTGATTACGCTTATCAGGGTTTGTTAGAAGCTCAAAAAAAGCATTCGCCATTTCTTCATACGCTTGAGCAGGTACCACAACACCGGTATCACCTAGTACTTCAGGCACTCCCCCAACTCGAGTTGCCACAACAGCTCGAGCGCACATCATGGCTTCAATAATGGTGTAAGGAAAACCCTCTGAAATGCTTGATAGTGCTACCACATCTGCCTGATGGTAAGCCAAGTGAGCTGGGCTTATAGAGCCTTCTATACTTATATTGTTCTCTAGACCAAGGTCTTCAATTAGACTTGCAATACGCATAAGGTAAGCTTCATTTCCTTTAGGTACAGGGCCAAAAAGCTTAAGTCGCGCTTTAGGAAGTCTAGGTACAAGTTTTCTAAAAGCATGAATGAGTGTTTCCACATCTTTTAAAGGATCAATTCGACCTATCCAAACCACGGTAGGTTCAGCTTGAGCTTTGCTTCTTGCTTCTGGAAAGGCTTCTGGTTTAACACCATTGGCAATAACTTGCGTTCGACCTAAAGGCGCACCAAATTCATGCTGCCATTTACGGTTAAATTCACTTACAGATAAAACTTTATCTGCATGCACATAAACCAAGCGGGCTAAAGACTGATATAATGATGTCCGCAAATACTTTAAAGCAGCAGGGTCTTTCTCTTCAGAGAATGCTAAGTAGCGCTCACGCAAATAAATCCCATGCTCAGTCAAAATAAGCGGTACACCATGAACTTTAGAGGCTGTCCAAGCAGGTAAAGCTGCTAAACCATTTACCACCGTATGCACAATATCTGTCTTCGCAGGCGTAAACAAAAGCGGCACCAAAGCAGAACGAAGCCAGTTAGCTGTTAACGCAAGCTCAGCTAAACGAGGCGTATAAGGCAAATGCGGAGCAAGCTTTTTAGCCAAAGCCTCCCAAATATTTTTGCGTTCAAAGAGCGGCCAAAGATCAAAATGATCTCCTAATTTAGCTAACTCTAAAAGCCCCTGACCTAAGCCCCCCAAATTACCATCAATGAAACCAGTAAATTTAAAAAACGCTTTATCAAACGCTTGCCTCTGAGCATAATTAGCAGGCAAAAGACCTTCTCTTGGCTTCCATAGAGGTACAACAGTAAGCTGCTCAACATTTTTAGGTCTCGAGAAACTAGGTTCTTTAGGTTCTGGCCCCACGACAGACAGAAGTGAAAACTGATGCTCATCCAAGCTTGTTATAAGCTGATCACACCAAGTACTCACACCACCAATCACATAAGGGTAAGTTCCTTCAGTTACAAGTAGAATACGCATTGTTGTAGTTATTACTCCCTAATATATGAACGCCCTGACTTTCCCTAATCCAAACTATAGTCGGGGTAAAAACCAGCCACAAAAAGTAGCAGCTTCCTAGTTAGTTGAGTATATAGAGCATATCTTTCAAGGCTTAGTACCGCTATCACAAGCCACGGCAATTAAACGAGCTTCTAGCTTAAAACCAGCTATCACGGCAAGCCTTAAACAGCTTAAGACTCGAGTGTTTCTAGCGTTTTTATGGTGCTTGGGACTTTTGCCGCAATTATAGTTTTGAAGTTTGGGTTATTAAGATTGTACGCTTGCTTAGCTAGAGCTCGAAATAGCAAATTTTAGCAGTTCCATGAGTAAAACATAAGAACGTGACCTAAGCTTTGATTTTACAATCCAAGATCGCCATGATAAAAACCTGATGGATTTTATCATGGAAATGCTTTTTATCCTCGAAGAGCTAACTTGTGTGACCTTGAATCAGATGTTATCGGAAATCCTTGAATCAGATGTTATCGCCGTCTTTCCGTACCCCTCTTTTCAAGAAATAAAGAATTACATCAACTCCGAGT
>CAZWJZ010000067.1:0-6104 GCA_964634665.1 uncultured bacterium
AGCAGCTCACATGCGCCCGGCCTTGTTTTTCAAACCAACGGCTCTGAAAGTATGATGAAAGCCGCCATGCAAAGTGTCGCTAAGTTTAGCGCTTTAAAGCATAAAGATGGTCCTACGTATTTGCCAGTGGGTGGCGTTGAAGTTGCAGAAACGCCAGCACGAATGGAAGAACTTAAGCGCCGCTATAGTTTTGCAAGGTCTTATGGGCACCATGAGGTAAAGCTACTTTCAGCTAAAGAAGTCGCTGAGCTTAGCCCTTGGGTTAAGCCTGAAGCGATTCAAGGTGGCTACTACATTGCTCGTGACGGTATTGCCAAAGCTGTGCGTATTATGGACGCTCTTGCTGAGCGCAGCATGGCACGCGGTGCAAGTTTTCATGGTCACACAGAAGTTCTAGATATTGAATTAAAAGACAATGCTGTTCGCAGCGTTATAACCAACAAGGGTAACTTTGAAGCCGATATTGTGGTGTGCTGCGCAGGCATTTGGGGGCCAAAAATTGGCAAGATGGTGGGCGTTAGTATCCCTTTACAACCTCTAGAGCATCAGCTTGTGCACATGACTCCTCATGCATCTTTAAGCTCTTTAAAAGGTTTAGAATGGGAAACCCAGCATCCTATTTTAAGGCATCAAGATAAAAGTATGTACTTCAAACAACTTGAAGATAGTTACGTAGTTGGCTCTTACCAGCATCGTGGCATAGCTGTAAAGGCTGAAAACATAAAGAGTTGGAAAGAAGCTGAGCTTAACGGAATGCGGCGAAATGAGCCGAGCATTCACCCATTTACGCCTCAGGATTTTGAAAAGCCCCTTCGTGACGCCATTGATCTATTACCCAACTTAGCTGATTGCGACATTGATTGGGGCATGAACGGCATGTTCAGCTTCACCCAAGACGGCATGAGCATTTTTGGTGAATCAAGTCAAGTCAAAGGATTCTGGAGTGCAGAGGCTGTCTGGGTCACGCATTCAGGTGGCTTTGGTGACGCTATCGCTGAATGGATAGCGCTTGGGCGACCCCAAACCCTTGACTTGCGTGAGCACCATATAGCTCGTTTTGAAAAACACAGCAAAAGTCATGATTACATTCAAGAACGTGCCTGCCAGAACTATGTTGAAGTTTACGACCTCATTCACCCACGTCAACCCATGCTCAGCCCACGACCTTTAAGAGTAAGTCCCTTTTACGCACAGCAAAAAGAACTGGGCGCATTCTTCTTAGAATCTGCTGGCTGGGAACGCCCGCAATGGTTTGAGGCAAATCAAAATTTAGATTTAGGCTGGGTACCCACACGAGACAACTGGACAGGTCGCTTCTGGTCACCCGTAGAAGCTGCCGAACATAAAGCGACCCGAGAGCGTGTTGGGCTTTTTGACATGACCTCATTAAAAAAAGCTGAAGTCAGTGGCCAAAATGCAAGTTCATTGCTAGATAAACTCACAACTGGCAATATTAAAGCTATGAAAATTGGGCGGCTAAGTTACACCTTAATGCTAGACAAAACAGGCGGCATTAAGAGTGACATAACGGTAGCTCGAGTAGCCAAAAACCTCTACCACCTTGGACTTAACAACAACATGGATATTAGCTATTTAAAAGAGCATGCCGAACTTATGGACAATGTCCATGTCGAAGATAGCAGCTCAAAATACTGCTGCATTGGTGTCTGGGGACCCAAAGCTCGAGCTTTGGTGCAGAGCATTAGCGAAGCTGATTGGTCAGATGAGGGCTTTAAATTTTTCACCACTAAAGAAACCTTTGTTAAACAAATTCCTGTTCGCGCTTTGCGTTTATCTTATGTGGGTGAGCTTGGTTGGGAGCTTTACACGCCTTTTGAGTATGGCTTTAGCCTGTGGAATTATTTGTGGGAAGCAGGTAAAGCTTACGGCGTGGTGGCAGCGGGTCGCGGCGCGTTAGGCAGTTTACGCTTGGAGAAAGGTTACCGCGCTTGGGGTAGTGACATGTGGTCAAGTCACAGCCCAGAAGAAGCGGGACTAAGTTTTGCTGTGCATAAAGGAAAAGAAGATTTTATTGGCAAAGCAGCCCTTGAAAACCGTGAAGTCAAACAAAAACTCTGTACCTTAAGTTTTGATAAGCCCGGAGAAATGGTGCACGGTAGTAGCGAAACTGTCTTTCAAGGAGATAAAGTCGTGGGCTTTATTACCAGTGCAGCTTACGCCTATAGCCTAAATAAAGGCATTGCTTATGCATGGCTCGAGCCTGAACTAGCTGAGGCAGGTACAAGCTTAGAAGTCTTGTATTTTGGTCACAGATTAGCAGTAACGGTTGAGCCTGATACTTTATTTGATCCTGAAATGAAAAAAATGCGAGCAGCTTTATGAACTGCCAAAAATCTAATTGGAACAGCTTAGCTTAAGGAGAGCTTATGGCAGACACCCTTAGTCGCAATCAAGTGCAAAACAGTGAAGGTTTAGCTGGGCTTCTTGCCGTGCCCAAGTACGAGATTATTCCCATGAAAAATGTGGAAGCCTCTTTTAAACATATTCCGCGTGACGCCAAGATAAGTATTACAGTATCACCCACAAAAGGCATAGATGCAACCCTTGCGTTAAGTCAAGAAATCATTGGCTTTGTAAACTCCCCAGAGCAAGTAAACCCCCACATAAGCGCTCGTCTGGTAGAGAGCCATGCGCAAGTAAAAGACATACTCACAAGGGTTAAAGACTTGGGTATGAAAGAAATCTTTCTTGTAGGGGGTGACAGCCAAGCAGCTGCTGGTCCTTTTAAAGCTTCTTATGACTTACTTATGGCATTTCGTGAGCTTGATAGTGACTTTCGATTTGGCATTACGGCTTACCCTGAAGGACACCCAAGTATTTCTCATGACGTCTTAGCCGAAGACTTACGTAAAAAAGCAGCTTACGCAAACTTCATGTCAAGCCAACTTTGCTTTGAAGCAAAAACCATAAAAACATGGCTAGAGTCTGTGCGTAAGGAGGGTATTGATATTCCGCTTCAGGTGGGTGTTGCTGGGGTGGTTGACATGATGAAGCTCATGAAAATTTCTACTCGCATTGGTGTAGGAGATAGCATTCGTTACTTTTCAAAACATGCCGGTACCGTCATGAAACTCATGACGGGTTATAAGCCAACAGATTTGCTTGATGATTTAAATCCCCTTTTTAATGATTCTCTTTATAATATTGAAGGTTTTCATATTTATACTTTTAATAATTTAGAAAAAACAGAGCTTTGGCGTATAGATCAATTAAAGGCTTTAGGCTATTCAGCTTAAGCTTAAGTTCTTTATTAACAATGTTTGTGAATAATTTGAGAGCCATGAATGAGCGTTGTTTGCAGAAGAAAGTTTGGAGTTTAGTTTGAGTTTTCCTAGTGATTTAGAAATAGCCAAAAAAGCCAGCCTTATACCTCTTAAAGATATAGCTGCACAAATGGGCATAGATGAAAATGATCTTGAATATTATGGCAAAAACGTCGCCAAAATTGACTTGGGCGTCATTGAAAAACTAAAAGATCGCCCTAAAGCAAAATATGTGGTGGTAACTGCTGTTACACCTACACCCCTTGGTGAAGGTAAAACCACAACCACTGTTGGTTTAGGTCAGTCTTTTCAGCATATTGGTAGCAGCGCAACCATAGCTATTCGTCAGCCCTCAATGGGGCCAACCTTTGGTATAAAAGGTGGTGCTGCAGGTGGTGGCTACTCACAAGTTGTTCCCATGGAGACCTTTAACATGCACCTAACAGGTGACATGCACGCAGTTACCGCAGCAAACAACATGCTGTCTGCCATGATTGACAATCATATTCATCAGGGTAACGAACTTGGCATTGACCCTCACGCTATTACATGGCGCCGAGTCCTTGACGTAAATGATCGCTCCTTAAGAAACATTATTAGTGGCTTGGGCGCAAAGGCAGATGGCATTCCGCGTCAAGCTGGCTTTGATATAACACCCGCTTCAGAAGTCATGGCAGTGCTGGCTTTATCTAATGACTTGCACCACATGCGTAAGAAACTTGGTCAGATTGTCATTGGTCAGGGCTATGATAAAAACCCAATAACAGCAGAGATGCTGCATGCCGCTGGCGCCATGACTGCCATTATGAAAGAAGCCATCAAACCTAACCTCATGCAGACACTTGAAAACACACCTGCTGTTGTGCATGCTGGGCCATTTGGCAACATTGCGCATGGTAACAGCTCTATTGTCGCTGACCATATTGCCATCCACGCTTCTGAATTTCTGATTACTGAAGCTGGTTTTGGAGCGGATATGGGTGCAGAGCGCTTCTTTAACATTAAGAGTCGCTACTCTGGCTTAACCCCAGATGCGGCTGTGGTGGTTGCCACGGTTCGTGCTCTCAAAGCACACTCAGGTCGCTTTAAAATTGTACCGGGTAAGCCCCTGCCTGAAGATCTACTGAAAGAAAACCCTGATGATGTTCTGGCTGGTGCAGAAAACCTCAAAAAACAAATTGAGAATGTAAGAATTCATGGTGTCTCCCCTGTTGTAGCCATAAACGCTTTTCCTACTGACTTTAAGAGTGAACATGATGCCATTAAAGAAGTCGCGGCAAGCATGGGTGCAAAAGCAGCCGTTAGTTATCACTTTGTTGAGGGTGGTAAAGGAGCCGCAGAACTTGCAGAGGCCGTGAAAGAAGCCGCTAACGAAAAAAGTAATTACGCCAGCATTTATACAGATGAGATGAGCTTAAGCGAAAAAATAGAAGCTGTTGCCACCAAAGTATATGGTGCAGATGGTGTTGATTACGACGCAAAAGCAGCCAGTCAACTTAGAACCTACGAAAAACAAGGCTTTGGTCATTTACCCGTCTGCATTGCCAAAACGCATTTATCTATTTCGAGTGATCCAAAACTCAAAGGGGCACCCAAAGGTTGGCGCTTACCTGTAAAAGAGGCTAAGGTGTCTGCAGGCGCCGGCTTTGTTTATCTTATTTCAGGTGATGTACGAACCATGCCTGGTTTAGGTTCAAACCCAGCGGCAAACAGTATAGATATTGATGAGAATGGCGAAATTGTAGGTCTCTTTTAAGTCCCTCTCTCTAGCAGATGAGCTTCTTTTGTATAGAAAGATCCGTTTTTTCATTAAGATCTTTCTATACAGCCAATAACTATCAAAGAATTCTCTATCTTAAAAGCCTAAGATTGCTATAAGTTAAGGAAATTTATCCTAGTCTTTTTGCGTTCATCTAAAGGACAGATGGTAAACAGATACAAGATAGAGTGCTTCAAGGCTAAGCTCAAAATTAGGTAAAATGAGAATAATGAGGCTAAACTCGAGCTTCTGATTTAACTAAACTACAAGTTTATAGAAAGGCCACCTAAATGTACCTCTTCAAATTATTTATTCAAATTACTACTCTTCAAACGAGTTGCAGAGCAGGGCTTTTAGGTTGCTACTCTAATTCGAAGAAGGCTTTTTATGGCAAAAAATAATTCTAATACGCCTCGCTTACGCCGCTCTGCAATTTACGATTATCATTTACGTCGTGCGGCCAATGTTGTACCCGGTGGCGGCGGCTACATGTTCCCTACAAGCTATGTTTCTGCGGCTGAAGAACATAAAAACGTACGCACAAATGTTGGCATGCAAGATTTATCTAGCATGGGCGAAGTGGATGTAAAAGGCCCAGGCGCCGAGAGACTCTTAAATCGCTTAGCGGTTAATGAAATTAGAGACATGCATCCTGGTCAGGTTCGTTACACCACTATGGTCAACGAAGAAGGCTTCATTATTGATGACGTCACGATTTATAAGTTTGGCGAAGAGCACTTTATGGTGGTAACCAGTTCAGCTACCAGAAGCCAAACCTTTAATTGGATTCGTGAACATGCAGTAGGCATGAGTGCCTACCCAACAGACCTAACAGGTGCAATTACCTTTATAAGCATACAGGGTCCACGTTCACGTGAGTTTTTAGCAAGCGTAACCGATGGCATTGATTTTCAAAGCCTAAGGTTCTTTAGATTTGCGAAAGCCGTCATAAATGATACAGAGCTTATTTTATCTCGCTCTGGTTACACGGGTGAACTTGGCTACGAACTCTATGTTCCTAGTGACGAGGCAGGCATTTTATGGGAATACCTAGAAAAAGA
>CAZWJZ010000067.1:6114-16985 GCA_964634665.1 uncultured bacterium
AAGAAGGCAAAGCCTTTGGCTTAATGCCTTACGGAGCAGAAGCTTTACAATCCTTACGAATCGAAAAAGCCCTCCCGCTCGCAGGCCCCGACATAAACGGAAACCAAACCCCCTTCGATTTAGGCTTAGACCGCTGGATTCGCTTTGACAAGTACGAATTTATTGGCCGTGACGCCCTCTTACAAGTACAAGACATGGGCATTAGTGAGCGCTGGGTTGGCATGGTTCTAGAAAGTGATATTCCGGCAAAAACGGGTGACGCTATACACAGCATAGCCAATGTAAGAAGCTTTAGAGAAAAAATGTTTACAGGTAGCGAAGCAAGCGACTACTTCAGTACCGAAAAAGCCAGCAAAAGCACTATTGGTTTTGTAAGCTCGAGTGCTAAAGGGCATAGTGTTGGCAAAATGCTGGCACTTGGTTTTGTTCGGGTTAGCCATGCCTTCTCTGGTGCTAAGCTCATGGTTAATATTGCTGGCCGCCCGACCTTAGCAACTGTTACAGATACACCTTTCTTTGATAAAACAGGCATGAGAATGCGTGGCAAGTACCCGCGTGGCCTACTGGACGCACAGCAATGAATCTAGTTATATCTAATCAAGGTGCTTTATGATTGGCTACTCCAAGCGTTTTGACACCATTGTTATTGGTGTGGGTGGCATTGGTAGTGCTACTTGTTATGAGCTTGCCAAACGTGGCAAAAATGTCTTAGGTTTAGAGCAGTTTGATATTCCACATGATATGGGTTCTTCGCATGGTTACACCCGCATCATCAGGCTTGCCTATTACGAGCACCCAAGCTATGTCATGCTTTTAAAACGTGCCTACGAACTTTGGGCAGAGATTGAAAAAGTATCTGGTGAAAAAGTCTTTTATCAAACCGGTTCTATTGACGCTGGGCCAGCCGACAGTTGGGTATTTAAAGGAAGTTTACAGTCTTGCATTGAGCACAATATCTCCCATGAAGTACTAACAGGTAAAGCACTTCAAGAACGCTACCCCGGCTACCAGCTTCCTTTTGACACCATGGCGCTTTATCAGGAGCAAGGTGGCTTTTTAGCGCCTGAAAAAGCCACTGTTGCTTACGTGAATGAAGCCATTCGTTTAGGTGCTGAAATTCATGGGCGCGAAAAAGTATTAGGCTGGGAACCGCTAGGTAATGATGGCGTAAAGGTTTACACCACTCGCTCAGAATATGAAGCCGATAGTCTAGTTGTTACATCTGGTGCTTGGAATGACGAGATGATGCCCTTTTTGCATGGGCTTGCTGTACCAGAACGCCAAGTTTTAGCTTGGTTACAACCCACCAAGCCCGAATACTTCAAACCTCACACTTTTCCAGTTTTTAACTTACTGGTTGATGAAGGTCGTTTTTACGGTTTTCCTATTCATGGGGTTCCAGGTTTTAAGTTTGGCATGTATCATCATTTTGAAGAGCACGGTCATCCTGACGAACTTATTTGGGATGTCAGCCCTGCAGAAGAAGACATGATGCGCGACTTTGCAGGTAGGCACTTCCCTGATGGGGCCGGACCCACCATGACCTTAAAAGCCTGCATGTTTACCAACTCGCCTGACGGTCACTTTATCATTGACTTGCACCCTCAATACCCACAAGTAAGCTTTGGCGCAGGCTTCTCAGGTCATGGTTACAAATTTGCTAGCGTACTAGGCGAAGTCATGGCAGACCTTGCTGAAAGACAATACACACGGCATGAAATAAGTCTTTTTAACTTAGCGCGCCTAACAGGGCAAGTAAGCGACTTGCAAGCTAAACGCATGATGATGCCCGAACGGGTTCACGCCACTGAACACAGCCGTGCCAACCCCATCTCAAAACGCTACCAACAAAGACACTTTCAGGAACTAAGTGGTTCAAGAGGCAATACACATAGTCGCATGCACCAACGAAATACCCCCATGAGGCAAACCCACCATCAGCAAGCCCCACAGACGAGAGCTTATAGTCGCATCAACCAACTCGAGCGTCAACGTTTTGCTGATACTAGAAGCCCTTACTACTGGCAAGCAGATGATGTTGAGTCATTCTGGTAACCACTATTGACTGCGTGAAATAGCTCAAAAGCCTACATCAGTTTCTGTAGGCTTTTTTTTGGCAATCAAAAATGCTTATTTGCTGCTACTCCAACAATAAAACACATAAACCTCTTGAAGTTTCTTCGTTTCAACGCACCCCAAACACCCCCTGGTAATCGAATCACAAAAAGATGTTCTTCTCGGACAAACACTGGCATTTAATAAGCCACTCGAGCGTTAAAATATACTTTGCGTTTGTGCTACAAACCCCTAAACGTTTATTTCTTTTTAGATCTTCGCGCTGACACTCGAGCTTCTTTTAGGGCTTCTAGTCGCTCACTGACTTTTTTATCCCAGCCTTCTTCAAAAGCTTGGTAGTAGCTTTGTTCTGGCATCTTTTCAGGGAAGTATGTTTGGGCTAAACTACCTTCTGAGTCATCAAAGTAATAAGCGTAAGCTTTGCCATAACCTAAATCTTTCATAAGTTTAGTAGGTGCATTCTTTAGGTGTTCTGGTACCTCTGCTGAGCTATAACGTTGGGCGTCTTCTGTAGCTTTTTTCCATGCGTTGTAAATTGCGTTAGATTTTGGTGCTAATGCTAAATAAGTCGTGCATTGGGCTAGCGCGAGTTCACCTTCTGGTTGTCCTAAAAATTGGGCTGCATCTCGCGCAGCTATGGCTAAACGGAGCGCATTCGGGTCAGCTAAACCAATATCTTCACTTGCCATGCGCACTAAGCGTCTTGCGACATACATGAGGTCTGCCCCACCACCAAGTAGGCGCGCTAACCAATATAAAGAGGCATCAACATGACTGCCTCGCACAGATTTATGGAGTGCACTTATTAAGTTATAAAAATGCTCCCCGCCTTTATCAAAAGCTAGGCTTTTAGCCGATAAGGTGTTACTTAAAAGATCTAATGTAATGGTCTCGTTTTGCGAAGCAGCGAGTTCTAAAGCTGCTAAGGCTTTTCTGGCATCTCCATCTGCCCAGTTTGCAAGCGCATCTAGAGCTGCATCTTCTAGGTTTACTTGCACACCTTCAAGATGCTTTGTTGCCCTTATCAAGACCTCTTTAATATCTTCTTGACTTAAGGGTTTGAGTACATAAAGCTGCATTCGTGAGCGCAAAGCAGGATTTAATTCAAAAGAAGGATTTTCTGTGGTTGCCCCAATTAGGGTTAAAGTGCCATCTTCAACAAACGGCAGCAACAAGTCTTGTTGCGCTTTATTAAACCTATGAATTTCATCTAAAAATAGTAAAGTTGCCTGCTGAGAAAATTGCTGTCTTTGTTGTGCCTCTTCAGCAACCAAACGCACTTCTTTAACCCCAGCCTTCACTGCTGATAAATAAACAAAATGAGCATCGGTTTTGCTGGCAATAACTCGAGCTAAGGTTGTTTTACCCACCCCTGGTGGTCCCCAGAAAAGCATGGAGTGTAACCCTCCTTGTTCAATGCTTTTTCTTAAGGGCCGTCCTTTAGCAAGTAAGTCTTGCTGACCCGCAATCTCATCTAATGTTTTGGGCCTAAGGCGATCTGCTAAGGGTTTATTCATGCTGCAAAGTTTAAGCTATTATGGTCTTAATTGCAGTTCCACGAAACATTACAACAACGGCTACGTGAGTTTATTTTTACTCCCCTGGGTCGCACGAATGGTTTAATGCTACCCCCCCTTGGTGGAAATGCTATAAGAAGCGTTCATGCAACTAAGCTAAGCTTCATGAGTCACAAATTTAAGTATGGGATGATGAGACGGGTATTAAGAAAAGATTCATGTTTGTGCGCGACGCTTGGCGAAACATGACCTTCAAAGCTTATAATAAGGATAACTTTGATGCAGTTGAAGAAAAGTACTCATCAAGTTTTAGCCAAGCAGTTTAAATCAGATTCTTAAGACTCGTATTAATAACCCTAAAGGAACCATGATTCAAGCATTTCAAAATCTTCTCAAAAAAACGCTTATGAGCTTCGTAATGATGCTATCTGTAGCTGCACTTGCCCAATCAACACCCCTTTCACCTGAAGCGCAAGATGTTTTACGGAAAGGGGGTCAAGCGGCCGCCCTTGCTTTAGCTAGCTACGACGAGCATTTTATTGACAAACCCCTATGGCGAGAAGCCGTAAATTACGGACTCGAGCTTCAACGTTTGGCCCCTAATAATGAACAAACCTACAGATACTTAGGGCAAGTTTACAGCAGTATTAATTTTTATAGTCGCGCTTGGACAGCTTGGGAGAAATACATTGAGCTGGGTGGCGTTATGAACGCACAGACAGCCCCTTATTTAAAAGAAGTAAGTAGTTGGCTTGGTAATAAAAGCTTTCGAGAAGAAAATTATGATGATGCTATTTTGTACTATCAGGCCCTGTTTGAACTCGAGCCTGAAAGTGAAGAGGCTAATCAGCATTTGGCGCTAAGTTATATTGAGCAGGGCTTACCTGCACAGGCAACAGCTTATTTAGAAACCCTAACCGAGGCTTTTCCGAATAAGGCTTATTACGTTAATCTTTTATCTCGTACTGAAGAACAAGCAAGTTATGGGGTTGATGCCAGCAAGTACTTTTATGAAGGCTTAGATTTATTTGCAACTGGTAATAAGTCAGGTGCACTCGAGTCTCTTAATCGTGCTACTAATTTGAGCCCTAGTTATCGTAAGGCGTTTGTCTGGGCGGGTCGTATTAGTCAGGATTTGGGTAACCCGAATTTAGCAAGTCGTTACTGGTCGCGTGCGCTTGAATTGAATCCCTTTGATAATGAAGCGCAAGAGGCCTTGGCGCGTGCAGAGGGGCAAAAAACGTGGGGGATTGAGGCTTATAATTTGTTTGCTCAGGGCTTAAGATTTTACCAGCAGGGTAAACGTGGCGAGGCACTCTGGAGTTTTCAGGAGGCAAGTAAGATTAATCCTGTTTATAGTGAAGCTTGGGCTTGGTTAGGTCAAATGGCAGTTGAAAATAGAGATTTTCAGAGTGCCCAGAATTACTATTTGCAAGCAAGGCGTTTAGCCCCAGATGAGCTTATTTATGAATCTGCCTACAATGAGGCTAGTAGGTTGCTTAGCCAACAAGTTCAAGCGGCTTCTCAGCCTGTTGTGCAACCACCAGCTCAGACTACTGTAGCTGAAATACCTGCAATTCCAACGCAAACTAATGTAGAGCAGCCCGTTGTAAGCCAGCCAAGCACCGCTACTGCAGTGACAGAACCGATAGCTCCCCCTGTCGTTCAAACAGAAGCTGTCGTTAGTATTCCAGAAACACCTCGGGAAAACCTAGCCACAGCAGAGATTATTACTCCTCCAACAGTCGCCGTGCCAACACCACAGGTATCAAGCAGCCTTGAGCCGGCACCTGTAACAACGCAAACAAATGTCGCAACAACGCTAACCCCAACAGAAATCGCTGTACCCGTAATATCAGCGTCTGTGGCTCCAACACCCACCTTAAACCCTGTTCCTACACCTGCTTTAGAAGTGGCTGTAGCCACACCGGTACCTATAGCTGAACCTAGTAGACTTTCAGGTGGACCTGCCGTAACTTTACTTAATTTAGATTATTTGCATCAAACAGCAGAGCAGGGTGGAACTGGCGCGTTTTCTTTCTTTGATACGCCTGCTAGCATGTTAAGCAATTTAAATGAACCTAGTAACTATGCAGAAGGCACCTTGTATCAAAGGATTCAGATTACATCTAAACCTAGTGGCGACCCTGTAAGGTATCAGCTTTGCCTTGTTCATAACGATAGTTTATCTATTGGCCCTGCTTGTTCAACCAGCGATACGCTTGTGTTTGAGGAGCCCGGTGTCTTTGAAGTATCTCAACCGCTAAGCTCACTCACAAATTACAATGAGATAGACTGGAGTAGAGGCTTGCAACAAATCATGCTTATATTACAAGACGAAGAAGGCAACACCTTAGATGATCGTGTTGCCTTTCAAACAAGTAATAATAGTATTGATATTGAGCGCTACTACCCCATGAAAGTTCGGTACCAAGCAATCTTAGTACCCTTTGGTGGTAGGTTTCCGGGCTGGCCTTAATTAGGGGTAAACGCTACCACCACAAAACCATCACTGTTATAGGCAAACAAGTACTGACCTTGTGAGCTTTGAAATGATCTTACAATGGTGTCAGCGCTATTAAACCAGTCACTTGTTGGCGTTAAGCCTGGTAGATTTTGAATGATGTGCCCACTTACTTCAGCTTGAAAAGACTGCGCATCTTTAGTGTAAAAACCACAAATGAAATTAACAACATCATCTTCCATGTTGCAAGCTTCTGTGGTTATACCAAGATCAGTAAAAACGCCCTGCGTGACATAAAACTGCTCACTGTCCGCAACCATATCTTTAGCTAAACCAATACTCAAAAAACAAAGCATGAGTCCTATTAAAGTGTACTTTAAAAAATGCATAGACTTCATTGTAATGAATTATTCTGAGGACTGCTTACGTCCAAAAACATTTAGCGCAAAAAACCTTCATACACCCTGCCAAAGAACTTTCCTTACTCCATTGTTAAGTCTGAACTTAGCTATACGCTGTGCTGAAAAAACCACTAATACCAGTCAGCTACCACTTTGCATGGGATACACGAATAACAACAGGGTTTGGTCACTTCGAATCATTATGCAAGCGTTGCGCCCGCATAGCAGAAATAGATAAGCCATATTCATCTTGAGTCCAACTAGCTTTAGGATTTACGGTTGCTTGATACTCGAGTGCGTTACCTGTTTGCCCTAAGATTTCCAGTTCGGTTTTTTTAGCTCTAAGCTTGGTCAGAGTTATGATTTTTTTCTCCTTTAGCCAACTCGCTCATAGACAATCACCCCATCCACGATGGTGAGTTGCGCATTTAAGTCTTTTAGCTTATCCCTTGAGATTTCAAATATAGCTTCTGATAAAAGCAGCATATCCGCTAACATGCCTTCCTTCAATTGCCCTTTTTCTTTCTCTGCAAATTCTACATAAGCTGCGTCTTTTGTGTAGGCAAGCAAAGTTTCTTCTAAACTTCGTGCTTCAGAGTTTAATTTTTGCGCCCAAGGTTCACGGTTAACTGCAGCATCAAAGCCAAAAAACGGATTCATGCTAACAACAGGCCAATCACTACCAAAACTCATTTTTGCACCCGTATCCCTTAAGCTCTGCCACGGGAAACAATCTTTATAACGCTCCTTAGGAATAAAGTTAAGATAAGGCGCAAGATAGTCTATCTCTGGCCTTGAACAGTGGTAAGGCTGCATGCTCACAATCACATCAAGCTCAGCAAACCTAGTTAAATCACTCGAGTGTAGCAACTCTATGTGCTCTACCCTATGCCGGCTATCTCGTACGCCATTTTCATTTTGAGCGTGCTCAAAACCATCCAGCGTGCGTTTTATGGCTGCGTCACCAATGGCATGAACAGCTAGTTGCAAGCCTAGCTTGTCAGCTTTTGCACATATTTCATTAAAATGCTCAGCCTCAAAGATAGCTTCGCCTTTGGTGCTTGGGTCATTAATGTAAGGGTCTAACATAAACGCAGTAAAGCCTTCTATAACGCCGTCCATAAAGAGTTTTAGCGCACCTGCTTTAAGCTTATCTGAAGCGTAAAGGTTTTTAAGGTAGAGCGCTTCGTTTTCAATGTCGCTCATGGGGCTAGTGGGGTACATACGGTAAGGAAAGTAAATGCGCAAACTCAAGTCTTTTGCTTCATCTAAAGCTTGGTACAGCGCAAATTCTTCACGATTCCCATTCATGTTATGAATGCTGGTAATACCGTAACTATGTGCTAAATGAATAGCTTCCTTTAGTAGGTTTTCTTTTTCAGCTAACGATGGCTCAGGAATAAGGTCGGTAATTAGCGCCATAGCTTCAAATTCACGTAATTCACCCGTTGCAAAACCATCTGCGCCCATCACAACTTCCGAATTTCCTTCTAAGCTAATGCCCTCTAAAATACCTGCTGCTTTGAGGGCTGCCGTGTTACACCACGCCGTATGAAAATCAAACGACACCAAAATGAGGGGTAAGTCAGACTCAATTTCATCTACATAATGCCGATTTAAACGCTCACCCTCAGGCAGAACATCATAAGCTAAACTCGAGCCTCTCAAAATGCGTTTTTCAGGATGAGCTTGCTTGAAGGCCTGTACTTTTTTACGTAAATTAGTTATGCCCCTGACATCTTCTAATTGGATATTAGCTAGGTTAAGCGCACCCCAGTACAGGTGAAAATGACTATCAATAATGCCCGGCATAAGGGTTTTACTCTGAGCATCAATTAGTTTAGTCGTGCTTGCTTGCAACTCGAGTGCTTCTTTGTTTGCACCCACGTATAGAATTTTGTTAGCTTTTACTGCTACAGCTTCTGCGCTGGCTTGGTCACGATTAGCAGTGAACACCTTTGCGTTATAAATAATGAGGTCTGCAGTTGTCACACTTGACTCCTTATAGGTTTTACTTGCGCAATAATATAGCTAAATAATAGTGAATAGCTAGCATGAATCGTGGCCTTGCTAAGCCCGCAAGATAGCTACTCATTTAAGCTAAATGAAACAGGCTAGTTGGTTCATAAAGTCTAAGCTATTGGCTTTTTGGCTAGCAAAAGCGTTTACTAAATATCATCTTCAATTAGCACGATAAACTGCAAAGCCTCTCATAAAAACACGCTAACCTTAAGGCATGAAAATTTACACCAAGACAGGTGATGATGGCAGCACAGCACTCTACGGGGGTGAGCGGGTAGCTAAAAACAACCTTAGAGTCAACGCTTACGGTAGCGTTGATGAAAGCAACGCAGCTTTAGGCATGGTCAGAGCTAACCTAGATAACTTAGAAATAGATGAGCATATAGAAAAAATACAAAATGCTCTTTTTGATTTAGGTGCCGACCTAGCCACACCTCACAATTCAAAATACCGCACGAATATCGCAGCTATAGAAGAAAGCGATATTCAAACCCTAGAAAAACTCATTGATTACTACGAAGCCAAACTAGACCCGCTACAAAACTTTGTACTACCAGGTGGCCACCCAGCCGCAGCAGCTCTTCATGTAGCAAGAACCGTGGCACGAAGAGCAGAACGAGATGTAACCTCACTTGCGCAGCAAGAAACCGTTAATCCCCAGGTAAGTATTTACTTAAATCGTTTGTCAGACTTATTTTTCACACTCGCTCGAGTGGTTAATATGAATAATGGTGTCAGCGAAACCCGCTGGCATGTTAAAAAAAGAGAAAGAGGTAAATTATGAAAAAACTAGTCCTTTATTTTTGTTTAGTCGCAGCAAGTTTTGCTTTTGCAGCTGGCACAACCACAACAGAAGTTGAAACCACAGACCTAGAAAAAGTACAAGCCCTCGTTGAAGCAGAAAACTACAGCGAAGCCGTGAGTCTACTTAAAATATTACTCAACCGTGAAGAAAGCGCTGACTACCATAACTACATGGCGTACAGCTTAAGAAACCTAGAACAATACGATGAAGCCATGGAGCACTACATGCTAGCCTTAGAACTCGAGCCTGAGCATTTGGGTGCCAATGAGTACTTAGGAGAGTTGTACTTGCGTTTAGGTGAGCTTGATAAAGCCCAAGGCCAACTTGACGCCTTAGTTTCTTTTGGCTGTGAGGCTGGCTGCCTTGAGTATGACATGCTAGCTGAAGTGATTACTACCTTTACAACAACCGGTGAGGTTAACTGGTAGCCACTTTGAAAATTACCCATTAGAGCATTTCAACATTTAGACGTTGTAGGGTCTAAATGTTCGAGCTGGGTGAGTAGAAAGAGATAAACTCAGTCAATGTAGTGACTTGTTCCTGAACTGCTATAAGAGAAAGTTCAGACCAACTTTTCTCATAATGGGCATGAATAATAAATTTACGCTATTCCTATTTAATTTAGCTAGGAGCTTCCAAACACACTCAACTAACGCTGTAAGGCACTAACAACATTCATTAAATGCGCTGTTCGCAAAGACAATAGTTGCATATTAAAATCATGAAACAGTGCCGCACACCTCGGCTCTTCTTTAGTCATCTCCTCAAGCTTTGATTTTGTCAATCTATAGGCAAGGGTAAATTCATCTGCAATCACAGAAGCCGAACGCCTACCACCCGTATAGAATCCTAATTCACCAACAACACTACCACCCTGCATTGTTTCAAAACGCAGTAACTCCCCGTTTTGCTCCAGCTGAGCAGTTACCTGACCTGACTCAATAAAAATCAAATCATTAGCTGCATCACCTTGTTTTATTAAGTAATCACCCGACTCAAACTCGAACTTTTCAAAATAACTGAGTAGCTTATCTACTTGTTTTGAGTCAGACTCGAGCTGCAATAGTCGTTCGCGTAATCCATAGTTAACTTCTTGTTCTTTGTAGTCTTTAAGCAACTGCTCTTCACAGTATTCAAGGGCAAAATCAAGATTATTTGTAAGGTAAAGATGATCGTTATACTCAGCTTTTAGAGATTTAAAAGCGTCTTTGAGTCGCACCGACAAGTCACTAATAACAAGCTGGGCTTTGTTCTCTTTTACCAAACGAACGATTTTCGAGAAGCTCAATAACGCTGTGGCATCTAAACCATTAACCTGCTTGAAATCTAAAATAATGAATTTGACGGTCTGACCTTCACTGAGTTTTGCTTTTATAGTTTCAAACAAAGCATGAGCCGTACCAAAAAAATGTAACCTTGGAGTTGCAAAATAAAGGATTCCTCACCTTTAGAAGCAAGGTATCGTTTATGACTCTCATTGCGTGTTACTCGGCTTCGCATGGTACTGCCTGACAAGCTATGCTTCACAATAGATGTTCGACTATAATTAACAATAAAAAGCACAACCGCAGCTACTAAACCCACAG
>CAZWJZ010000068.1:0-16757 GCA_964634665.1 uncultured bacterium
AGACTTCGCCAACAAAGTCTGATCAAGCTCGGGATTCACGTAAACGCAAGTTACTACCCCAATACCATAGATGACTCGCTTTTCATTTCCACTCCACTGCTTTCGTATCAGACGTGCTTGACGACTATGACGTTTGTCCAGTACCACATCATCAAACAGCACATAGCCCTGTTTACTCACCACCACATCCGCACACACGTTTTCCCACAGAGTTCTTGGTGTCAGCTTATCCAGTCGCAAAAAACGATTCATACTGTCATGACTATAGTCTTCACTATGATCCGCTAAGTACGTCTGAGTATAGTTGATCTGGCTACTAATTAAAAACTCACAGTAATCAAGTCGATCTTGACTATAATCCATCCCTTATTACATCAGCTTCTTTTATTTGTATGGTGTGCGTAAGTCCTATTTAGTATCTTTCAAACCAATCTATGATTGCGTTTATTCGCGCTATGCGTCTGTCTGGTCTGCCTGAGCGGGATAGTTCATGACCTTCGTCGGGTATTCTTACGAACTCGGTATCGGCTTTGCCTAGGTGTTTTAAGGCTGTGTAGAACTGTTCGGCTTGCTCTATAGGGCAGCGGTGATCATTTTCTGCGTGTAGCACGAGGGTTGGTGTTTTTACGTTTTTTATGTATTTGAGGGGGCTTTGGGTCCAGAGTGAGTCAGTGTCATCCCAGGGGTTGCCTTTTTGCTCTACGGTGCTGAACCAACTTCCTATATCAGATGAGCCGAAGAAGGATGACCAGTTGCAGATGCTGCGTTGAGTTACGGCGGATGTAAATTCATTGGTTTGGCCGACTAGCCAGTTGGTCATGAAACCGCCGTAGCTTCCGCCTGTTAAGTGAATGGGGGCTTTAGGGTGTTTTGCTTTGGCGTGTCTTGCGACAGCGAGTACGTCATCGGCATCAATAGTGCCGTATTTGCCTAGTATGCAGGTGGCGTAGTCATTACCGAAAGATGAGCTGCCTCTTGGGTTTGCGTATACAACTTTGTAGCCTGCTGCTGCGAGCATGTGAAACTCGTGATAGAAGCCGTAACCGTAGTTGGTATGTGGGCCGCCATGCACCTGTATGACAAGTGCATTGTCTTTTCTGGCTTTGTTTGGGCTGAGTGTCCAGTAGGTAAGTTGGGTGCCGTCTCTAGTTTTTATACTTATTTCTTCATGAGTTTGCAATTTATAGCGTGACACTAGTTTTTGGTTGAGTTTGCTGAGCTGCTTTAGACCTTTAGCGTCTTTTACAAAGAGTTCACCGGGAGTTTGTTGGGTTTCTTGAGTAAAGACTAGCTTGTCTTCTGAGGCTGCAAAAGAAGTTATGGCTATGTCACCCTCATGCAAAGCTGCATCTTCAAAACTATTTGTACTGAGTGAAAACACCTTAAGAGCTGTTCTGCCAGCTTGATTTACATTTAGAAGCACTCGAGTGTCATCTAGGAAGATAGCTTTGTTTGGGTAGCTGCCGTATCTACTATCGCCACCTATGCTAGGGAAGGCATCTAGGTCACCTGTTAGGCATGTTGCTTCTCCGCCTTTTACGGGCAGGCTGTAGAGTGTTGAGGGGCTTGAAAAAATAGGCCAATCAAAAGGTGCACTGAATAACAGGGTCTTATTGTCTGGGCTGAGCGTAAGATTAGCTAGATAGCCTGCCTCTTTTAGAAGGGCTTTTGATTTACCTGAAGATAGCTTTAATTTATAAAGCATAGACTGGCTCGAGTTTCTGTCTTCTTGAGCTAGGTAGTAGAGGCTGTCTGTGTCGTTGCTTAAGACAAAGTCACTAATGTCGCCTGTTAGCTTGGTGAGTTGCTTGCTGTTTCCTTTTTTGCTGTCGATGCTGTAGAGGTTAGATATGCCGTTTGCCAAAAAGCCTATGCCGTCTTGTTTGTAGCGCAGGCTTGTTATGCGTTTGGCTATTTTTTCGGGCTCTTCTGATTCACCTTTTGAAATGAAGATTAGGCTTTTGCCATCTGCCTGCCAAGCTATTTTGCTTAGACCTGCGGGTATATCGCTCAACTGCCTTGCCTCACCGCCATCTAAAGGAAGAATATATAGTTGTGGTTTGGCATCTTTTGAGCGTTTGGCTATAAAGGCTAAGTCTTTACCGTTGGGGCTAAAGCAAGGTTGAGCGTCTGAGTAGGCGCCGTAGGTGAGTTGTTTTGAGCTGCCTTTGGCAAGGTTGTAAAGGAATAATTGGCTTTTGTAAAAGGGGATGCCATCATCTTCCTCAATGTGACTATGAACAGCAACCGCGGTGTTGCCGTTAGGGCTTAGGACAGGGTTGGAAATAAAGTTTAATTCAGTTAAGTTTTCAGGTTTAAAGGATGCCATGAGCTTGCTTACCTAAGCCTTTCTTGCATTCATAATGCTGTAAATTAAAATGCCAGCTGCTACAGATGCGTTGAGGGAATTTATTTTGCCTTTTAAGGGTACAGATACAAAGTCATCACATTTATCGCGTACCAAGCGTCTTAAGCCTGTGCCTTCAGAACCAATGACGAGTGCTGCGTCTCTATCCCAATCAATCATTTCGGCTTTGTTGCTGGCTTCACCTGCTGCGCCATAAACCCAGACGTTCTTAGCTTTAATATCATCTATATATCTAGGTAAATTTTTGACTTGTACTAACGGGATGTGGCTGCTTGCACCAGCTGATGCTTTTACAGCTACTGGCGATAAGGGTGCGCTGCGTCGCTCTTCGGTAATGACGCCGTGCGCTCCGAGTGCCTCGGCACTACGAATAATTGCGCCATAATTCCTGGGGTCACTTAATTGATCGAGTAAAACAAGTAAAAGCTTTTCACCACGTTCTTTGGCGAGATCAAAAGGCGCGTTAGGCTCAGCAAACTTCATTTCGATAAGCTCAGCGACAATGCCCTGATGATTCGTGGTTTTTAACTCTTGGTCAAGTTCAATGCGGGGCACATGCCGAATAATGACTTCATGTTTATCAGCTAACTTTTCAAACTCTTGAATGGTTCCTTTATTTAGCCCTTGCGCTAAAAGCAAACGAATAACTTGCCCTTCACGCATAGCTTCAATAACTGCATTTTTACCGTAAATTAACATAAAGCTACTATAACCGCTTTTAACAGGCTTATGAGGTGAGTTTAAAATCACTTAAGGTCTTGGGATATTTAAATCTAAATCTAAAAGGACTGCTAGTTGCTATATTTCTCTGTAAGATCAGAACTTACTTTAAGGGTGGGGGGTGAAGAAAATTCATTCATCTTAATGCCATTTCTACCTTGATGCTTAACTTCATACATAGCAAGGTCAGCTGCCTTCACTAAATCTTCTAAGCTCGAGCCGTTTTGTGGAAAAATGCTTATGCCTATACTTGCCTTGATAATGAGTTCTAGATTTTTAAAGCAATAAGGTTTTGAAATTCCATTGAGAATTTTTTCTGCAATTATTTTGGCATGGGTGGGCTCTTTTAGGTCGGGAAAAATAAGCAAAAACTCATCACCGCCAAGCCTTACTTTTAAATCGCTATTGCGACCATATTCGCTAAGGCGCTTAGCTACTTCAATGAGTAAGAAATCACCGGCAGCATGGCCATAAGAATCATTAATTAGTTTAAAGCCATCTAGATCAATGTAGCAAAAAGCAAGCAAGGTTTTGTTTAATTTTGATGACTCGAGTAGGTCTTGGGCTTTGTATTTAAAGGCGTGGCGGTTTAATAGGCCGGTTAGGCTATCGTGTTGTGCGCTTATGTTAATAAGATGATTTTGTTGTTTGAGCTGTCTTCGTAAGTCTTGTGAATAGCCAACTAAGCCTGCTACAAGCAGAATAACGGCATTTGGAATAAGGATAATCCAGTTTGATTCTTCTAGTAATCCAGTTGGGAGATACAAAATATAATTGAGTATTCCTCCTGATATTGCTAATAGAATAGCGATGCGCATTCCCCAAAACCAACTACCTAAAATGATGGGTAGCAAAACTAAGATGCCTGTAGGCTCTTGTAAATGCGGTACTACAATTGTAAATAAAGCGACATAGAGTAGGCTTGATAAACCAACTAAAATAATGGGTTTAATCCTAAAAAAGAGTAGCTGTTTAGGCGTGTAGCCAATCATAGATTCACTAGTCTAGTCTTGATTTGTTACAATTATATGACAGATTTCCTACACACAAAGCTGATGCTGGGTAGCGTATTTTTAAACAGATTAGCTAGCTAAGTTTAGGAAAAGAAAGCTCGAGTGGTTTCTTCGTCTTGTTTGAGTTGCTTTTTTAGGTCTTCGAGGCCGTTGAATTTTCGTTGCTTCCTTAAGTGTTTTTCGAAGTTTACGGTGAGTTCTTGATTATAAAGGCTTTCGTTAAAGTCAAAGAGGTTGACCTCGAGTGAGGGTGGGTCATTGGGAAAGCTAGGTCTAGGGCCCACGTTTGCCATGCCTTTTTGTAGACCAAATGAGCTTTTTACGGTTACAGCAAAGACGCCTAACGGTAGAGCTTTTTCTTTAGCTAACTCAATGTTAGCAGTTGGAAAGCCGATGCTTCTGCCTCGCTTATCGCCCTCTATAACTGTGCCTGTTGCGCTGTAACTACGCCCTAAGAGGCTGTTACTTTCTTCTATATTGCCTTCTTTAAGTAAGTCTCTTATGCGTGAAGAGCTAATGGGTTTGCCTTGACCATGTTTTAAGTTAAAGACTTCTAGCTTTTGGGCATGCTGACTTAAGTCATAAAGATTACCTTTGCGTTCAAAGCCAAACCTGAAGTTCTCACCAACAATAATGGTGTGAGGCTCTAGGCGAGCCATGTCAGCCAGAAAGGCTTCTTTAGGGGTTTTGGAGTAAGCATCAGTAAAAGGAATCAAAATGATAGCGTCAGGTTTAAAGGGTTCAAAAAGCTCGAGTTTTTCTTTTTCGGTGCTTAGGTAGGCTGCGCCACTAAAGTAGTGTTTGGAAGGCGGGAAGAAAGACATGATGATGCTGGGTTTTTGGTTGCTTTGAGCGAGTTTCTGCATTTCTTCTAGGAGCATTTGGTGGCCTAGATGAACGCCATCAAAATTACCGATAGAAAGAATGCTGTTTTTAAGCTCGAGTTGGTTGGGGTTGTTGACGACGTGCATGTTTTTTTACTCTAACCTAGGGCTTTGCTGTGGGTGTGTTTTTGGCAAACGCGTGACAGTGCTTATTCTGCTTATAGCGTAGTTTTGTAAGTTTGGCTGTGACGTTTGCACATTGTTTTTTTTGGGTTTAGTAATACGATTACGCCTGTGTACGTGTTTAAGTTATAAACTTAAGTAGCTATGATTGGAGGTCATGGCAGCATATGTTTAAATGGTTTCGTGTTTTTAAGTTTGGTCGCAAATCAAGTAAACGCAAGAAAACTCAATCTTTAAAAAAAGATCTTGAAACGTATCAGAAATGGTCAAGACGTACAGTTAATGATCGTCTGAATAGTTAAAGAATCAAAGTGAGCCAAATCACCCCGCCAAGATGCGGGGTGATTATGTTTAACTACCCAAATTTAAAGTAGACCACAGTTCTCGTGCTTAATAACGAGTACGTTTATAGCTAAGTATCTCCAGGGTGAATTTGCATTTTGCAAATTCACCCGAGCAGAGCGATTGTCACGAAGTACCGAGCGAAGCGTACGGATAGACCCATTCAGTATTTTGCAAACCTTCTATGGAGTAACTTAATAAAGAAGCTCGAGTGCTTTGATTCAAGGTAAGTTTATTTTCTTTTGATTTGAACGGGGTTTAGCTTTTTAGCTGTTGAGCTTACTGTAACTAGGTTAAACTTTGGGGTGTGATGTGGGACAATGAAGGTGAATATGCCAGTATTAGATAGTTACTATAAAGAAGTCAAAAACGTCATTATGGTTAGGCAGCATCCTATTTCAGGTTTGTTGCCTGCAAGTACCGCAATTAATGAGCATGGTGACTATCGTGATGCTTGGGTAAGAGATAATGTTTATAGCATTTTAGCAGTCTGGGCGTTAGCGCTGGCTTACCGAAAGTCTGGCGAAGCCACTGAGAAGGCTTATGAATTAGAGAAGTCCACCGTTAAACTTATGCGCGGTTTATTGAGCGCCATGATGCGGCAATCAAATAAAGTAGAGGCTTTTAAAGAGAACTTAAACGCTCTCGATGCTTTGCATGCAAAATACAATACGGCAACAGGGGAGACTGTTGTTGCTGATAACGCGTGGGGTCATTTGCAGTTAGATGCCACGTCACTTTATTTACTTATGGTGGCCCAAATGACTGCCTCGGGCTTAGCTATTATTTATACCCTAGATGAAGTAGCTTTCATTCAGAATTTAGTGTTTTATGTCTCTCAAACTTACCGTACACCTGATTATGGTATTTGGGAGCGGGGTGACAAAACCAATGAGGGTGAACCTGAACTGAATGCCAGCTCAATAGCTATGGCTAAAGCTGCGCTTGAAGCCATGTCAGGTTTGAATCTTTTTGGGGTGGATGGCTCTCAAGCTTCGGTAATTCACGTTATTGCAGATGATATTGCTAAGGCTCGCATAACACTTGAAGCGTTATTGCCGAGAGAATCAAGTTCTAAAGAAGTTGATGCTGCCCTTTTGTCTGCCATTAGTTTTCCTGCCTTTGCTATTGAAAATCAAGCTATTTCAAGTAGAACAAGAACGAAGATTATTGGCAAGCTGATGGGGAACTATGGCTTAAAGCGGTTTTTGCGAGATGGCCATCAGACGGTTGTTGAAGATAGCCACCGATTACATTATCAAGCAGAAGAGCTCAAAATGTTTGAGTCTATAGAGTCAGAATGGCCTTTGTTTTATACGTATTTGGCTTTAGATGCCTTATTTCGAGAAGATCAACAAGCTGCGCAAGGCTATCTAGAAGCGCTAGACCGTGTATCTATTGAAGTTGATGACTATAAATTACTGCCAGAACTGTACTTTGTTAGCAAAGATAAGCTAAGTGCAGAGCGCAAAAAGCCTGGCTCGCAAGAGAGGCAAGCAAACGAAAATCTGCCTTTGGTTTGGGCACAAAGCTTATGGATTGTTGCTAGATTACTGCAAGATAAGTTCATTTCGCTTAAAGATATTGACCCTTTAACAAGGCATGAAAACTTACGAAGCAAAGCAGCGCGAAAAGTAGCTGTGCAAGTTGCCATCATTGCAGAAGATGAAGCTTTACGAGAAGAACTTGCTGAGAGAGGCTTTCAAGCAGAAACAATTGCCTCCTTAGAACCCTTAAAACTAAGACGAGCCACCTTACTTACCGAAGCGCTTAAGCAGCAAGGTCAAAGTAAAGCTTTAAGGTTAAGCGGCAGACCAGATTGGCGTATGCTCAGCTTAAGTACCTCAAAAGCTTACAGTTTTGCTAACAGTCAAGTGGTTTTTCCACCCTCGTTTCTAGATAGTCAGACGTTTTACTTGTCTTTAGATACTGAGTTTTTAGTAGAACGCTTCAGCAGCGAAATAGCTTACTTATCAAGAAACTGGTCAGGCACAGGCCGACCCACCGTATTTTTACTCTTAACGCACAGCCTACTCAATAATGGCCCCAATGCACTACTAAACTTACTCGAGTCTCTGATGGCAGGTAAGCTTGCTAATGTTGATGTAAAAGTTGCAGCAACAAAGCTGCTTTTGCAAAGGGCAGCCAAAGAGAGTTTGAGTAGTCATTTAAGTCTTGAAGCTGAAAAGCAAAAGTTAGATGCACCTAAAGGTTTAGGCATTTTGAACCCTCAAGCGAGTCAAAGTGTAGGCCTAAGCTATCAAGAAGAAATGCCGCTTGAGCAAGAAACAGATTTGGTTGCTTTAAGAGAGCGCCTTGTACAAACTCAGAATGCCTTTGAGCAGGCCTATATTCTAGAGTTATTTGCTGAAAGAGTGGGCCTAAATGCTCCTTTGGGAATCATAGAAAATGATTCTGTGGAGATGCTCTTAGAAGTTCTTTATGAGCATGCAAGCAGTTTGTGTTTGTGGCCTATCTTGCGTAGAACAGCTGGTTTGCTACGAAAGGTAGATGTTGCTTTAACAGAAAGTGTTGCCGATATTCTGGTAGCTCAAAAAGCCATTGTGATTGGTAAAGCCTATACCGAAAAGTCACTTATTCGCAGACCCATTCCTTTTAAAGACTTTTTGCAAAAAATGAATGACTTTTGCCGAGATGATGTTCGTGATTTTGTACTCACACAAGAACTCATTATCTACTTAAGTCTGCTTATAAAAGCCGAACCACAGCTATTCAAAGGCTTTTTAACAATTCGTATAGGTCATCTTATTTTATTACTCGTATCTGACCTTGCTGCCGAACTCGGCGTTACCCAAGATAGTGCTTATGACAGCCTTATGCACCTTCCACCCTCACTGATTCAAGCAAGACTCAGGCAGGTCTTAGCAAACTACTCGAGTGCTCGTGAGCGTTTAGAAGGTCAAGAAGCCATTCAGGTTAGTAATGTGGGTGAGTTTGTTAGACCAAGCCAAGGAACCATTAGGGAAGCGCCTGACATAGGCTGGTGGAGATGGCGACAAAGAGAAGGTGTTCTTAACCGCGTGCCTAAAAGCTTTTATGCTCGAGTTTGGTTCATTATGGAGCATTCGCAGGGCTTAGTTATTGGCGATAAGTTAGATGGTCGTAATCGTCTTAGTAGTAAGCTTTTGCTGTCAGAAATGACGGCAGGTGAAAAGAATTTCGCCTTAACTATAGACCATTTACTCAATAGAATTTCTGCGGCGGAGTACCGTCAGTTAAGCATAGAAGCGCTCATGGCATTGTGGCGTATTAGTGAGTCAAATCCAGATTTGCACATTCAAGGTTATGTTGTGCTAGACGTCTTAATTGGTCATGCGGTTCGTTACTCATGGACAGCTAGATTTCCTGATTTGGTGGATAGATATGATCAAGATAAAGCTGCTGCGTGGGCAAGTTTTTATGAACTTTCACCGCAAGAAACCAGTGACTTCATGATTAAAGCGTTTGAGTATTTGCTTAATTTTGGTGAAAACACAGCAACCCTAGTCGCAGGTGACTAGGGTTGCACGGCATGCTTATATAAAAGGGTCGTTAGTAAGCTTACTGCATATCTTCAGGATTTCTACCTTGCTCAACAACAGCAGTCCATTGCGAAAGCCAAGTCTTTAAATTCGCTTCAATAAAGGCAGGCTCGAGTGTGGCGGTTTGACTTTCATTCGGGATTTGACTGTAGCTTTGAAACTCGCTAGGTAAACTTATGCCCATGACGCTAGGGTAAACAAACATGTTGGGTGCTATGTCTGCTTGAAAGCTTGCTGAAAGCATAAAGTCAATGAATTGCTTGGCAGCTTCTTGATTTTCACTGTTTTTCAATATGCCTACTGCTTCTATTTGTTCAAAAACGCAGCTTTCACAAAAAAGATTTGCGCTGGGTGCTTCTTCTAAAGGATTTTCTGCAAACATGACTTCAGCTGCAGGGCTGCTAGCGTAACTTAGAACTATGGGTCTAGTGCCACCATAAAGACTAAAGTCAGTGTAGTAAGCCTCTGTCCAGCCGCTTGTTATGGCAATTTCATTATCTCGTAAGGCAGCCCAGTAATGAAGCCAAGAATTTTCACCCTCGGTTCCAAACTTAGCTATGGTAGCTAGCATAAAGGCAAGCCCTGGGCTACTGCTTGTGGGGTTTTGAACGACAACTAAGCCTTTATAGGTTTCTTGACTAAGCTCGCTTATATCTTTTGGTAAGTCTAGATTTTGAGCTTCAAAGTAAGCTTTGTCCAGATTAAAATTAACATAGCCAGCATCTATAGGAGTGACGGTATTGGCTTCATCAAATAAGTAGCGAGGGTTGACATTGACTAAGGCTGGGCTTTGGTAAGGCTCAAAAATATCAGCGGCAGTTGCTCTGGCAATGAGGCTATTATCAACACCAAAAAGAAGATCGGCTAAAGGATTTCTTTGCGTTAAGATAGCTCGATTAATGGTTTCACCTGCATCACCCCCCGAAATAAACTCAACCTTTATGCCAGTCTCTTGAGTAAATTCTTCAATAACAGCTTCTGAAATTGCAAAAGAGTCATGGGTTAAAACCGTGAGTGTTTGCGTTAAAGCTAAGCTGAAAAAGCTTGCTATTAACAAAAAAACACCGTGCCGAACTAAACTTCTACTGAACTGAAACATTATGTTCCTTTCCGTCACAAGGAAAGGCGGACAATAGATCAGACATGCTGACCCGCCACGCTTCCTACGCCCGCATAACCGGGGTCAGGTTCAAGGGTTTAATCTCAGCCAAAAAAGGCACCCCTAGTGACTTTTTAAAGATAACGATTTGCTCTAAAAGTTTCAACGAGCTGGCTTACTTTTCAACCTAGTTTGCTAGTTTTTGTGTCTAAATAGGCTGCTCATTTGCAAAAGAAAAAGCCTTCACTAAACTAAAGATGTTATCTGTAGGACAAAACAAAAGCCCAATGTGAGATTTAATTGCAAAGTGCAAGTATTGCGAAATGCAAAGGTAAATAGATTCATGCAAGCCTTCTGGGGTGTAAGGCAACACATGTACCACCATATAAACCCACTCATGCAAGAAAAACACAATTTAGAGCTTTCAGAGTACTTCTTGCTACTACATATTCACAAAACAGATTGCAGCCCAAGTGAACTCGCTGAAATCTTGCAAATACCACCACATGGCATATCAAGAAAGCTAGACAGTCTACAAAAACTCAAGCTCATCAGCCGAAAGCTTCACCCGCAAGACGCTAGAAAGCGAGTACTCAGCTTAAGCAAAAAAGGAGAAACAAAACTACAAGAAGCCCAAGAAACCATGAACCAAGAAACCCACACCATGCTCGAAAGCCTAGACCCCCAAGAACTCGAGCACCTCTTAGCTTTACTCGAAAAACTCGCTTAACAGCGTTTTTAGGAGCCCTATGGAATTATCCCCAAGAGATAGAACCCTTGCCTTAATCGGCATATTACTCGCCATGTTTTTAGGCGCACTTGACCAAACCATCGTATCAACCGCGCTACCCAAAATTGTTGAAGATTTGCAAGGACTTTCGCGCTACGCTTGGGTTGCTACCGTTTATTTATTAGCATCTACCGTGCTTGTACCTGTTTACGGCAAACTGGCAGACATGTACTCAAAAAAAGCTATCGAACTGGTAGCCGTTAGCCTCTTTTTAGCAGGTTCTTTCTTATGTGGTTTAGCAGGCGAATTTGGTACCTTACCTATCTTAGGTGACGGCATGAGCCAACTTATTATCTTTAGAGCCATTCAGGGGCTTGGTGGCGCAGGTCTTTTCTCAATGGCATTTATTGTTATTGCTGACCTTTTTCCACCCCGCGAACGCGGAAAATACCAAGGCTTAGTTGGCGGTGTGTTTGGTATTTCTAGCGTTTTGGGCCCTTGGATTGGTGGTTTACTCACAGACTTTGGTGGCAACATCATTCCTGGCATTGAAGGCTGGCGCTGGGTTTTTTATGTAAATGTACCTTTTGGCATTTTAGCCCTATGGTTCATAGCAACCAAAATGCCCCCCTTGTTACCACGTGGTGAACGCAAACCCCTAAACTACGCATCGGTATTCTTTCTAATAGCTGCCGTGGTTCCTTTTGTCCTTGTCTTACAGCTAGATAAAATCCAATACCCTTGGACAGGCACCCTGACCCTAAGCATGTTTGCTTTTTCTGCCCTTATGCTCGCAGCCTATATAACTGTTTCATTACGTGCGAAAAACCCTATTTTAGACTTAAGCTTATTTAAAAACCGAGTATTCACAACAGCTAACCTAGCTAGCTTCTTCTTAGGTGCTGGTTTCTTAGGCCTAATTATTTTCTTACCCTTATTTGTTGTTAATGTACTTGGCGTATCAGCCACCCAAGCAGGCGTAAGCCTCATACCACTATCTCTAGGCGTTGTTTTTGGTGCCATTGTCTCAGGTCAACTGGTATCACGTATAGGGCGCTACAAGTGGCTCATGATTTTTGGTGGCATTGTCTTGCTAATAGGCACCTTTTTACTGTCACGCATGACGGTAGACATTACTTACTCACGCATTGTGTTCTATATGATTATTTGTGGTCTTGGCATAGGCCCATCTTTACCGCTTTACACTCTAGCCATTCAAAATGCTATTGATATACGCAAAGTAGGGCAAGCTACTAGCGCCAGCCAATTTTTCAGACAAATAGGCAGTACTGTAGGTGCAGCGTTACTAGGTACTGTCCTTGCGACCTCCCTCACAACCAGTTTTGCTTCAGCTAATATACCCAGTACAGGCTCATTTGGCGGCGAAACAAGCCTAGCAGCAACAGGCGGCGCCAACATAGCTGAAACCATAAAAACCGAATTTGATGCACAATTTGCAAAAATAGAACAAGCCATAAAAAATAATGATCTAAGTGCTCAAACCGAAGTCTTAGCTAACCCCCAAATCCCCGACTTTGTCAAAGCTCAGCTAAGCAGCCTAGCCCAAGCAGACAGTGCCAGTCAAGACGCTTTTTTAAGTCAAGTCAAAACGCAACTAGATACACAAGCAAGTGATCTAGCACAAAGCATAAACACAACTATTAGAGAAGCGTTCACTAAAGGCGTAACCACCATCTACACCTACTTAATCTTCATTGTAGCCATAGGTATCATTGTCACGCTCTTTATACCCGAATTAGAGCTAAGAACAAGCAACACTTCTATAGCTGAATAACTCGAGTTATCTCCAAAAAAAGCTGGATGCCGTTACAAGCATCCAGCTTTTTCCTTAAATTTTAAAAGCACCTAAGCTTCAATGGCTTAAGGCATTCCGATAACATCTGATTCAAGGCATTCCGATAACATCTGATTCAAGGTATTCCGATAACATCTGATTCAAGGCCAAACGATTTACTAGCTCACAGACAAATCTTGAAAATGCTATTACAAGCCAGGAATAAAGTTTATAAGCGCAAAAATAATAGCGCGAAAAAACGCGGTTATTGCGCCGGTAATGCCGGTGTAGCTAAGCAGCATAAAAATGACAATAAAGCCTATAAAACCAAACTGCTGAATTTGCATAATAACTTTGCGAACTTCAGGACTACCCCAAGCCAAAGCAGCCTTAGCACCATCAAGCGGGTAAACAGGGAAGAGGTTAATAACGGCATGCAAAATAGCAAAATTACCAGCTGCTGCAAACGAAATAAACAAATCCTGACGCCCCATTCTTAAGAAAATAGCGCCAAGCAAGTAACTCAGAAAAGCCATTGCCAAATAAGCCAAAGGTCCTGCGTACCAAACCAAAGCCTCAACTTTGCCCCTACCACTATAATTACGACTATTCGTCGGAATTGTTTTAGGCCAACCAAAGCCAAGTAAAAACAAAAACAAAACCCCATAAGGCTCGAGTTGTATTTGAGGGTCAAATTTCATAAAGCCTTGGTATTTTGCGGTTGGGTCGCCATAACGAGCTGCCACATAAGCCTGCAGCATATTATGAAAAATGAGTGCCATAACCATAATGATGGCGCTAATGATAAGCGTGGTTGGGTCGTTAAAGTAATTTAAAACCATGTAAAAACCTGCATTTCATAAAGATTTAGGTAGCTAAAGCAAGTTAGCATCTTGTGTGCTAGCCAGAATAGCATTTAGGCTAAGCTTTCTACGACATCCAAAAGATGTAGAACTAAGCCTAAAGGGTAGAGGAATAAAAAAATAAAGCAGCCAAAGTAAACACAGATTTCAGTATGCAAGGTAGACTTAACAAATGTTTCACATTGTCCTTTTTGAACCCGAAATTGCAGGCAATACCGGCACCATAGCTAGAACCTGCTTAGCAACAGGCGCACAGCTACACCTCATTAGACCGCTTGGTTTCAGATTCACTGATGACGCGCTAAAACGCGCAGGTATGGACTACTGGGATGCAAGCAGCGTAAGCATACACGTAAGCTTCAACGCCTTTGCAGCAAACTTTCAAGCACAATTCGACAACGCTCGAGTGTTCTCTTTGACTACTAAAGGTACTAAAGCGCATAGTGATACACAGTTTCAAAAGGATGATGTTCTTTTGTTTGGTCCTGAATCACGCGGATTACCCGAAGTTGTTCGAACTCAAACCCAGCAACTCCGGATACCCATGACAGCAGAGGCGCGCTCTTTAAACTTGGCGGTAAGTGCCGCCATTATGATGTACGAAGCGTGGCGGCAACTGTCTTACGCTGGTGCGACGAGTACGAAGTCATAGAAGCACTTTAACATAGCTTTGATTTAGGGTTGAATAAATTCTGAGTTATCATCTAAACTCTCAATAAACGCAATCAAAAGCTGAATGCAAGCTTCTACATCTCTAAGGTCAATCATCTCATTAGCAGAATGCATATAACGATTAGGAATTGACATAACAGCGGTAGGCACACCTGCTCGACTTCTCACGATATCATCGCCATCGGTAGCTGTTTTTCGTGGGGCAGCTTCTACCGTGTGAGGAATACTGTTTTTTTCTGCGCAGTCAAGCAGCCTGTTAAATACACCTCTATGATTAATAGAACCAATACTTAAACTTGGGCCAGATCCAAAAGCAACATCACCATGAACCTGCTTAGCAATGCCGGGGGTATCGGTTGCATGCGTAACATCAAAGGCAATAGCAACGTCAGGGTCAAGACCATAAGCAGCTACTAGTGCACCCATATGCCCAATTTCTTCTTGCACTGTAGCAGCAGCTGTTACTTTTACTTTAGAAGTATCAGCTCGACGGGCAGCCTCAAGCACAATATAAGCACCAATGCGGTTATCAATAGCGCGACTCACCACGCGATCATTTAGAAGCTCAATAAAGGGTTGCTCAATTATAGCAACATCGCCTGCGCGCACGAGTTTGCTTGCTTCTTCTTTAGAGTTCGCGCCGATATCAATCCACATGTCTTCAAGCTCAGACTTTTTGCGTTTATCTTCAGCGTGCATTAAATGAATTGCTTTTTTGCCAATAACACCAAGTAGTTCACCTTGTCGACATAAAATGCGGACCCGCTGACCTATAAGTTGCTCAGGATCCCAGCCGCCAATAGAGGTAAAATATAGAAAGCCTTCTTTGTCAATATAAGTGATCATAAGGCCAATCTCATCAATATGACCTGAAAGCATGACATGTGTTTTGCCTTCGCCAAATGTCGCAAAAGTGTTACCGTAAGCATCACTACGAATAGTAGCGTGGTGCTCTTCGGCTTTGTTACGCCAAACTTTACTAGGAAGACTCTCAAACGAACTTGGACCGGGGGCAGCTAACAACGCTTTAAAAAATGTTTTATCAAAACTCATAGCTACTAGTATGTTCCGAAATGAGCTAAAAAAAGAGGCTCAGCAGTACATAGCTGTTCAAAGCTACTTTTAGCTCAAGCAATAAAAAAGGATGCACAGTGCATCCTTAAACATAAAACCTAATTGAGCGATCTAGCGTTCGTCTAAAATCTCAACACCATCAGGTAATTCACGAAGATCATCCGCATCTAAACCCATATTCGTAACAAAATCATTAAAAACAAGTTCTGACAAAAGCTGATTTTTAGAACCAAAAAACAACATGCTATAAGGCAACCAAAGACCATCTAGCACACGACCTTCAACCCGATTAATAATTACATCAGAATCAAGATTAACAAACTCGAGTGAGTACACAGGGCCTGCCTCGCTTTCTTCATAGCCTAAAACATTTAGCTCCCAGCCATCAAAAAGAGATTCAATATTCAAGTTAAAGTCAACCGCGCCGTCACTACCTCCAAAAATACCGCCAAGGGCATCTGGGTCACTAGAGTTAAGTAAAGTAGCTTGATTGGTTAAGTAAATATAGTTATAAAGCGCGTCACCATCAACCAGAATAAAGTTATCAGCTAGCGCGTCAGGTTGGTAAAAGTCTGCTCTTAAAAGCGGTAAGTCTTGAATGACTTGAACATCAATCTCTAAAGCAAATTCAGTACCGTCAGCATCTATAAGCTTACCTGTCAGTAAAAAACTAGCGTCAACCAAATTAACAGCCGTATCTTCTAAATTAGCAAGTATTTCATCTTTACTTAAATTTTGGGCCAAAGAAAAGCTCGAGCTTAGTAAAATTAGGCATAATAAACCAAAGTATTTTAATCGTTGCATAGTGTTAAAGAGTATCAGGTTTTTAAGTCTCATGTTTATGAGAAAATAGCCAAGAAATCTTTTTGCATTAAATTCTAAGGTGCTAATCATAAGGGCTTTGCAGTCCAAATTAGAATTTGCAGCTTGAGAAGCAAAGAAGGCATCTTTGAATTTGTTCTAAGATGCCTTCTGAAGTAATAACTTAGTGGGGTAAAAAGCTTACGTAAATGACTGTAAAAAGTGCTCGAGTTTAGCTTCGCTTGGGCGTAAAGCTTCGTCAGGGAGTAAAGCTAAGGGGGTATCGGTCAAATTACTGACCTCTGCTAGGTTAGGTCTTTGCGTGTTGATATGAATGAGCCCTGTTATAAACTCATTGTTTTGCGCAGCTGATTGTAAGCGGTTAATGGCTTCAAGGCGATTGGTAGGGTCGTACTCTTCTTCAAGCTTACGTAAGCTAATTCGGCTACCGTCATGCAGGTCAACAATGCGTAACTCACCGGGGTCGTAGTCATCTATAATAATTTCTTCAGCTAGAGGCACATAGCCAATTTCTTGTAAGGGTTCAGCATGTTCACGCCCGTAGCTGTAGCTTTTAGGGCTGCTATCATCATTATTAAAAGCAACGCAAGGGCTAATAATGTCTATAACGGCTGTGCCTCTATGACTTAAAGCTGCTTTAAGAAGTTCACGAACTTGCTTGGCGTCACCTGCAAAACTACGTGCCACAAAACCGCAACCCGCTATGAGCG
>CAZWJZ010000069.1:0-2617 GCA_964634665.1 uncultured bacterium
GAAAACCCATTAAATATCACAGCCCTTAACAAAAAAATGAGGGCCGCTCTACCCCATCACTGGTTTTCTTACTCTGGTGTTGACATGGCACTTTGGGATTTAAAGGGAAAAGCTTTGGGTGTGCCTATTTATCAACTCTTAGGAGGAAAGGTACGAGATGGGGTTGATCTCATGGGATTTGTTCATCTTGATGAACCTGAAAAAATGGCAGAAGCTGCCAAACAAACATTAGATACTCATGGCTTTGATGTTTTAAAAATGAAAATTGGTCTCGATCCTAAAGAAGACCTAAAGCGCTACAAAGCTGTAGCAGAGGCCGTAGCAGGTAGAGCCGTGATACAGGTTGATGGAAACACAGGCTACACTATAAGTGAAGCCATACCAACGCTAACCAAAATGGAGCAAATAGGGGCATTAGGCGCTATAGAACAACCCGTCGAACGCATTGAAGACATGGCAGAAATTGCTAAACGTTTGGCAGCCCCTGTCATGGCTGATGAAGCCATTTATCCTCCAGAAGATGCGATCGAAGTTATTCGCAGAAAAGCAGCAAGCTTAGCTTTAATGAAAATGAATAAACATGGTGGCATTGAAAATGTGCACCGCATCGGCATGATTTTTGAAGCTGCAGGGCTGAGTTTGTCTATCGCTATTTACTATGATTTAATAGCGGTTGCAGCTTCACATTTAGCAGCAGCGCTCCCCTGTGTGCGCTGGCCTTCACCTGCAACTGACCTTCAAGACACAATTATCGGAACCGCTTTTGGTCCTGAAGGCTTATTACTAAAAGTACCCGAGGGCCCTGGCCTTGGTGTGGATCTTGACTGGGACAAAATAAAGCACTACAGCGTTGATATTTAAGGAAAGCAAAACGATTTATAAAAGCATGATTCCCAATAAACGTCTAAGAAATGCTTCGTCAATACAGAATTATCTTGCCTCTATTTATGAAGTCACAGGTAATTTTAGAAGCAAAGAAAGGATTCACTCTGTTTTTTACGCTTTCCAGCTTGATAAAAGCCAACAAGCATGTGTATTTAGAAGTTCGGAATCAACGCGAGGCGTGAAAAGGTCATGCTGAAGCTAAAACGATTTGCAAAACTCGAGTCTTATATTTTAGATAAAATGATTGAGACTAAAATTCCGGGTCTGAGTTTAGGGCTTGTTTATAAGGGTGAGTTTTTTGAGCGCAACTTTGGGTTTAAAGACTTAGGCAGTCGTAAGCCTCCTAGTTCTGACACGCTTTTTGGTTTAGGTAGTATAACCAAGGTGTTTACTGCTGTTGCAATCATGCAATTACAAGATAAAGGTGTTTTAAATCTTGATGACCCAATTAGTAATTATCTAGCGGTAGATTTTGATTCTTCTAACCCCATTCTTATTAGGCATTTGCTTTCACATAGCAGCGGAATTCCAGCACTTGGTTATTCAGAATCTAAAATGAGTAAACGCTGGTGGATGGATGGCTATCCTATTGCTAGCCTTGATGATCTTCTAAGTTTTATGGGGGGTGCTTCTGAATGGGTCCAAACGCAGCCTGGTAAGCGTTGGTTTTATCTTAATGAAGGCTACATTTTACTTGGTGCCATTATTGAGCAGATATCCGGACAAGCCTATAAAGATTATATTTCTGAGAATATTCTCCGACCTCTTGGTATGACTCGTAGTTTTTTTAATCGAGAAGAAGTTGAACAAGATGCAGACCATGCGACGCCATATTTAAAAGAACGCGACGGCAGTCATTTTTTAGGCGCAAACCTCTACAGTGCCATTCCCGCAGCAGGTGGTTTGGTAAGTACTATCAGTGATATGACTGTGTTTGCCAAAGTTTTTTTTACGCCTGAGGCTGCGACAAAGCCCCTATTAAGCGAAGAAGCGTTGCGATTAATGCAAGCGCCTGTTATTTCTTTGCCAAACCAACCTAGCTCTGTTTTTTCAGATGCTAATCACTTTTCAGGTAATGTTCGTTCTTTTGGATTGGGTTTACAAATTCAGCCTAGCTTTTTTGGTCAAACTGTAATTTCACATGGGGGTGGTGTGATGGGCGGAACGACTTATATGGCTTGTATTCCTGAGCAAAATATTGCGGTAATCCTACTGTCAAATGCTCATGGTTACCCCATGAGCCACTTGGCCTTAGTAGCTCTAGCTACTTTGTTAGACAAAGATTTTGAGCAGCTCGACTTTGTTCAATTAGACCAGTTTTTGCATAGTTTCAAAGGTCACTATGCATCGTTTCGAGACACCATTCAAGCCGAAGTAAAGCTAAAAGGCGGCGGACTCGAGTTGCAGCTTCAGTTTAAACATGAAGATCGGATTATCCCGCTTTTCCCTGTGTCTTTAAGTAAAGAATATAGCCAGTTTAAGACTTTTTCGGGTGGAAGCCAGCTGACCGTGGAGTTTATTAAGCGTGAAACTAAGCTCGAGCTTATTTATGAGCGCTACGTGTTTCGTAAGCAATAATTGAAAATTCGCATCTTTACTAAGTTTTATTTGAAGTAGCGTTAAACCCTTTTTTAGGAGGAAGAAAATGACGAGCCAAAGTAAAAAACGCCCTATGAGTTCCCAAGACCTATTTGCGTTTCAGATGCTAGATGATCCTCAGGTTTCGCCTGAC